>NZ_JBEZKA010000014.1:0-227570 GCF_040651435.1 Streptomyces sp. NPDC048479 | reverse complement strand
CCTTCTTCATCAAGGCCGACAACTACTCGCCCTTCATCCCCCCGGCTCAGCCGACGCCCTCCGGAGGGGGCGGCGACCGGCCCGGCGCCGGCGCGCAGTTACGGCTGAACGGCAGGTGCGGGCGCCTTCGGGCGGCTCTGGGTGAGCGCCGCGCCCGCGAGGACGATCAGCGCGCCCACCGGGGTGTTCCAGCCCAGCTGCTCGTCCAGGACCGCGACGCCGGCCGCCGTGGCGATGACCGGGATGAAGTAGGTGACCATCTGCGCGGTCGTCGGGCCGACCTCGGCGACCAGGCCGTACTGGAGGAGCAGCGCGAAGCCGGTGCCCAGGGCACCGAGTGCGATCACCGCGAGCAGCGGGACGAACGGCATGGACGTCGGCAATGTGGTGAACAGCGGCGTTACCACCGCGAGTTGGACCGTCGCGAGGAACAGCTGGGCGCCGGTCAGGGAGAGGTTGGAGTTGCTGCTGCCGGCCAGGGTGCGGCGCACATAGATCCAGCCGATCGGATAGCTCAGTGAGGCGAGCAGGGCCATCGCCGTGCCGGTGAGGTCGAGCCCGGAGAAGCCCTGCCAGGCGCCGAGTACGGTCAGCACGCCGAGGAAGCCGATGCCGAGTCCGGCCACCCGGCGGCGCGTGGGCCGGTCCTCGGAGAGCGCGACCATGGACAGGGCCATGCCCCACAGCGGTGAGGTGGCGTTGCAGATGCCGGCCAGCGTCGAGGGGATCGTCAGCTCGGAGTAGGCGAAGAGTGAGAACGGCAGGGCGTTGAGGAGGAACGCGGCGACGGCGAGATGCATCCAGGTGCGAATCCCGCGCGGCAGCCGTTCCCGTCGCACCACCATGGCGACGGCCAGCACCGCCGTACCGAAGAGGAGCCGGCCGAAGGTGACCTGAAAGGGCGCGTACGCCCCGGTGCCGACCTTGATGAGCAGGAAGCTGAAGCCCCAGACGGTCGAGAGCACCGCGAACCTGATGCGCCAGTCGAGGGTTCGTCGGCTGTGTACGGGGCCGACGGGTGTGCGCGCGGGGGCCGAGGAGGTCCGGGAGGGGACGGCGGTGCTCATGCCGTCCACCATCGCGGCTTCAACCTCGTAGGACAAGCGAGAATTGTTTGAGCTGTTCACGTAGCATCGCTTACATGTTGAATCTGGAGCGCCTGCGGACCCTCGATGCGCTGGCCCGCCACGGCTCGGTGAGCGGAGCGGCCGACGGTTTGCATGTGACGACCTCGGCGGTCTCCCAGCAGATGGCGAAGCTCGAGCGGGAGGTGGGCCAGCAGCTGCTGGCGAAGAATGGGCGCGGCGTTCGCCTCACCGACGCCGGCCGGCTGCTCGCCGACCATGCCGCGCGCATCCTGTCCCAGGTCGAGCTTGCGCAGTCCGATATCGAGGCGCAGCGAGGAGAGGCGGTCGGCGAGGTGAGAGTGGGCGCCTTCCCGACCGCCGCCCGCGGGCTCTTCCCGGCGGCAATGACCTCTTTGCGCGCAGCCCACCCCGAACTGCGCGTCCGCTCACGCGAGGTGGAGCCGGAGCGGGCGATCAGAGAGGTGGTCAGAGGGGACCTCGACCTCGCGGTCGTGCTCGACTGGAGCAACAGGCGGCTGCCCGTGTCGGGCGGGCTCGCGCAGGTCCATCTCCTCGATGACGTTCCTGATGTGGCCATGCCCGCGGATCATCCTCTGGCGGGCCGGGCGGAGGTGGATCTCGAGGAGTTCGCCGACGACGACTGGGTGTCCTGGCCGGAAGGCGAATTCTGTTACGACTGGCTGATGTTCACGCTGCGCTCGAAGGGCTTCGAACCGCGGATCGCGCATATGGCGGAGGAGCACCATACGCAGCTGGCGCTCATCGAGGCGGGGCTCGGGGTGTGCGTCACGCCCAGGCTCGGGCGGGGCTGGGTGCCTGAGGGTGTGCGGCTGGTACCCGTGCGACAGCGGATGCGCAGGCATATCTACGCGGTGTGGCGGGCCGACGCGGACCGCCGCCCGTCGATCCGGGCGGCGGTCGAGGCGCTGCGCGAGGCTGCCGCTTCGGCTGCGGAGGGATCCGATTTCGGTTCGGTTGGATCCGACGGTTCGGTTGGATCCGACGGCTCGGCTGGATCCGACGGGTCGGCCTGATCGGCCTGATCGGGCGGATCCGAGGGATCCGGGGAATCCCGCGAGTCGGCTGCGTGAGGCAGATCAGAGGGCCGACAGCTTCCTGAAGTCCCAGGACGCGATCGCGTCGGGAGTCAGCCGCAGCCAGGCGTGCCTGCCGTCGTGCGGCATCTCGTCCATGTCGAAGTTCTTCCGTGCGAACAGCCTTTCCGACACTTCCAGTTCGGGGCACGGCTCACCCGTACGCGGGGCCTCGCCGACGAAGACGGCGGTGCCGGAGAGCTCGACGCCGCGCAGCTCGCCGTACTCCTCGCCGTCGTCGACCACGACGGCGAGCTGTGGGTTGTGCCGCAGTTCGGCCCAGCGGCGGCTGCGCGTGATGGAGTACAGCCACAGTGAGGTCCCGTCCCAGGCGAACCACAGTGCGCCCACATGCGGACGGCCGTCCGCGGAGACGGTGGCCACCCGGCAGGTGCGCTGCTCGGCCAGGAACTCGTCAAGCTCGCCGGGCGTCATCATGATGCGACGGCCCCGGCGCTGTGTGACGGCCATGAGCGGCCCCCTCCCTATGGCTGACTAAGTGTCAGAAATCATGGGGGCTCTTCCTTCATCACGCAATGGCCGTTACTGTCGCGCGCCCAGTCCCAGTCCCAGTCCCAGCGAGAGTTCCAGTGACATGAGGGGGAGCTGTGCCGTCCTTCGAACAGCTAGCGGAACAGCTGGACCCGACCAGCACGGTGCTGCTCACCGTCGAGTGCCAGCAGGGTGTCGTCGGCAAGGACAGCGCCCTGCCCGAACTCGCCGCTGTGGCCCGCTCGTCCGGCGCGCTCCTCAATGTGTCACGTCTGGTCGCGGGCGCTCATGAAGCCGGTGTACAGGTGCTGCACGCCGTCGCCGAGCGGCGGCCCGACGGGCGAGGCGCCAACCACAACGCTCGGCTTTTCCGGGCTGCCGGGCGGCTGCCCGTCCAGCAACACTCCGGCACGACGGCCGTCCGTGTCGTGGCGCCGATAGAGGTCGCGGACGAGGACCTCGTCGTACGGAGACTGCACGGCCTCTCGCCCCTCGCCGGCACCGACGTCGACGCCCTGCTGCGCAATCTCGGCTGCCGCAGCCTGCTGATCACAGGCGTCTCGGCGAACATCGCCATCCCCAACGCCGTCTTCGACGCCGTCAACCTCGGCTATACGGCGGTCGTTCCCGGCGACGCCATTGCGGGGGTCCCCGCCGACTACACCCCCGCGATGATCCGTAACACGCTCGCACTGGTTGCCACGATCACCACCACCGACGATGTGCTCGCCTGCTGGAAACGGTCGCGCCGCATCACACGAGCTTGATCGAGCCTCCGTCGACGGTGATCGACGCGGCGGGCAGCGGGGAAGTGGCCGGCCCGGTCTTGACGCTGCCGTCCGCCGCGTCGAACTGGCTGCCGTGGCACGGGCAGTGGATAGCGCCGTTGGAGACGTCCTTCACCGCGCAGCCCTGATGGGTGCACTTGGACGAGAACGCCTTGAACTCGCCCGGCTTCGGCTGAGTGACCACCACATCGCCGATGACCTTGCCGCCGCCCTCGGGTATGTCCGTGGTCTTGGCGAGAACCTTGCCGGCGACGTCCCCGCCTGCTTCGCCGCCGGCCGGCTTCTCGCCAACCGTCTGCCCGCCGTCGTCCGAGCCGCCGCACGCGGTCAGCGCGACGGCGAGACCGGCTCCGCCCACCGCGGCGACGACGGTACGGCGGGCGACGGTCCGCGCGGGCCCCTGCGATCCGGTCATGCTGGCTCCCTTTCAACGGCCGGCCTCGTCGGCCGGTTCGTGACGTGGTACGGGGAGCGGAGGCGAGATGTTCAAATTCTCAAGGATTTCTTGAGGAAGTCGACCTCGAGTGACAGAAGATTGCTGGCTGTGTCTTCCTGGGTGACCATATGGGTCGCTCCGGAGAGCGGGAGCACACTGTGCGGTCGGCCCGCGGCAAGCAGCGCGGAGGAGAAGCGCAGCATATGGGCGACAGTCACATTGTCGTCGGCGATGCCGTGCACCAGCAGCAGCGGGCGGGTCAACTTGTGGGCGTGTGCGACGAGTGAGCAGCGTTCGTAGGTCTCGGGCGTCACGTCCGGGTGGCCGAGGAACCGCTCCTCCCAGTGCGTGTCGTAGAGCCGGCGGTCGGTCGGGGCGCCGCCCGCGATCGCCGCGTGGAAGACCTCGGGGTGGCGCAGCACGGCACCGGCCGCGAGATAGCCGCCGTACGACCAGCCGCGGATCGCCACCGCGTCCAGATTCAGCTCGGAGTGGTGGGCGGCTGCCTCGCGCAGCGCGTCGATCTGGTCCTCGAGGACGGGCGTCAGCCGGTCGCCGTACACGGACTTCTCCCACTCGCGGCCGCGGCCGGGAGTGCCGCGGCCGTCCGTGACCAGCACGGCGAAGCCCTGCTCGGCGAACCACTGGGAGACGGCCGTCCACCAGCCGCGTGCCCGCACCACCAGCTGGATCCCGTGCCCGGAGTACGGATTGAGGAGTACCGGCAGCTTGCCGGAGCCGGGCTCGTACCAGGACGGGAGATACAGCTGGCTGCGCAACTGACGCTCGCCGAGCGTGAGGAAGACTGGGCACGGCACGATCCGGGGCTCCTCGGCGAGCACGGCGATCTGCCCGGCCGGCACTCCGTCGTGCAGCACGGTCACGGACTGCCCGTCGTCCGTCCTGCTGCTCAGCACGACCGTGTCGCCGCCGACCGCGGCGGTGTGGACGCCCGGCCCCGCGCTGACACGGACGAAGCCGGCGGCGGAGTCGTACGACCAGACGTGGGTCTCGGTCGGCTCCTCGCCGGCGGTGAAGAAGACCCGCTCCCCGACCGCGCCGAGGACCTCACGGACCTGGAGTCCGGCGGGGGTGGGGGTGCTCCCGATACGCAGGCCCTGTGTATCGTCCCGGCACCACGGGATGACGGGCGTGCCCGACGGGAGGCGAACCGGGGTGCCGGGCAGCAGCGACAGCCAGATGTGGTCGCGGGCGTGGTGCTGCAGTTCCGTCGCCCCGGTTCCGGGGTCCACGGTCAGGATGTACTCCGAGCGCTGGTCGCGGGTCTGCACGGAGATCAGGGGGCCGTGGCTGTCCCAGCCTGCTGTGGTGACGTACTCGAAGGCGGGGTCGGTCCACGCCGCGGGGAAGTGGTGCTCGTTCGCGGCGGCCGGGATCTTTACCCCAACCCGCTCGCCTTCCGGCCGGACGATGTGCAGTGACACCTTCGCGTTCGCCGTCCCCGCCGCCGGATACGGCATCGACCGCGGCGGCTTCGTCGGATTCGCCGGGTCCGCGATGTACCGGCGCTGCACCGGCGAGTTGTCGACCCGCGCGACCAGCAACGCGTCGCTGTCCGGCGACCACCAGTAGCCTCGCGACCGTCCGATCGACTCCGCCGAGACATGGTCGGAAAGCCCATAGGTCACCTCGGGCCCCTCCGGCGCGGCCAGCAGCCGGTCGTCCGTCCCGTCGGTCCGTACGACATGGAGGGCGCCGCCGGTGACGTAAGCGATCGAGGCACCGTCCGGGGCGGGGCGCGGGTCCACCACCGGTCCGGCGGGCGCGATCCTGTGCGGTTCTCCGCCGTCCGTGCGGACGACCCAGAGCTCACCGCCCAGTGCGAAGGCAACGACCCGGGCCTCCCGGTCGGTCGCGTACGCCACCACACCCGACGACATCTCCC
The DNA here is from genome assembly GCF_040651435.1 of Streptomyces sp. NPDC048479. Classification (NCBI taxonomy): domain Bacteria; kingdom Bacillati; phylum Actinomycetota; class Actinomycetes; order Kitasatosporales; family Streptomycetaceae; genus Streptomyces; species Streptomyces sp. NPDC048479. The sequence goes on along the minus strand of NZ_JBEZKA010000014.1, from coordinate 221,766 downwards.
TGGCGCGTTCCCTGCGGACCTTCTCCGCCTCCGGAATCTCCTCCTCCGTGGAGCCGCCGAGCGTTGGCGGGTCGGCGAGTATCCGCTCCTCGCCCGCCTCGTACAGCCACAGTCGGCTCACCGGGTCCGTGCCGCCCGTGCTGCGTACGAACAGCACGCGCGCACCGTCCGGCGAGACCGTGAACCGCTGCGGGACACCGAGCGAGAAGCGCCTGGTGCGGGCGAATTGGCGGGGGAATCCTTGGGCGTTGAGGTGGTCTTCCATGGGGCATCCTTGCCATCCCGCAAAGGCCATGCCAAGCGAATATCGGAGTGATCACCCGAGCCCGCCCGAAGGGCCTGTGGGGCACAGGCACTGCTCGCCGCTGCCTGCTTCTGCCCTCGTCGGCGCGGGTCGCCGAGTCGGCCGTGACCTCGTCGCCGCCCGGAGGGCCGCAGCCGGTTCCCACGAGCGAGCGGCCGGAGAACTGACCCGAGGGCTGAGCTGCCGGGGGCCGCAGGTCCATGCTGCCGACACAGGCGCTTGCCCTGCCCTCCCGCGGCGAAGGCAGGCGCCTTCGGGCAGTTGTGGGTGGTGACGTAGCCGCCTCTTGAACGGAAGTAGTCGACCGCAGGCATTTCCTCGCCCTCCTCGGTGCGTATGCGGTGATGGCGAGGCCGTGGTGCGGCTGATGTGGGCGTCGGCTCCGGCGACGATCACCACTTCGTCGTCCTCGCGGTAGAAGATGCGGCCCGGGGTGCCGCTGTATCGGCCTTCGGAGACAGTGGCGGCCAGGAATTCGAGGCGCTTGCCGATGTGGTGGGTGTCGGCGCTCGGGCCGGCGTGGGACCGGGCGCGCACGAGGCGTACGAGGCCTTCGGCGGGCAGGTTCCAGTCGATGCGGCTGTCCTCGACGGACCGCAACTCCTGGGCCTCGGTGTGCGAGCGCGGGTCGCTGCGGAAGCCGGTGCCCGCCAGCAGCCAGTTGTCTGTGACGAGGTAGTCCCCCTCGCCCTCGTTGACGTAGCGGGCGGTGCGCAGGGATCTGAATCCGTGGTCGCGCAGTCAGTCGTGGTAGGCCGGGGCCTCGCCGGTGCGCTCGGCGTTGCGGAAGCGCGCCACGAGGGCCCGTCCGTCAATGACGGTGGCGCCGTTGGCGGCGAAGGCCATGTCGGGCAGGCCGGGCAGCGGGTCGATCGTCTCGACGGTGTGGCCGAGGCTCAGGTAAACCTCGCGCAACTGTTCCCGCTGGGTGATGGCCAGTTGGGTGTCGACGGGCTTCTTCGGGTCCATCCAAGGGTTGATGGAGTAGACCACGTCGAAGTGGGTGGGCCGGCACATGAGGTAGTGGCGCGGCCGTGCCGTACGCACTTTATGCATGGGTGTTGATCCCCTGGTCTCAAGGACGGCTGGTGAGGTAGCCACCCATGGAGCGGAAGTAGTCGGTCGCGGGAATCTCCTCGCCGTCCTCGGTGCGTATGCGGGTGATGGCGAGGCCGTGGTTGCGGCCGTTGCGGGCGTCGGCTCCGGCGACGATCACCACGCCGTCGCCCTCGCGGTAGAAGATGCGGCCGGGCGTGCCGCCGTAGCGTCCTTCGGACACGACCGCCGCCAGGATCTCGAGGCGCTTGCCCTTGTGGTAGGTGAAGGCGCTCGGATACGGAGCCGACTGGGCGCGCACCAGACGTTCGAGGTCTTCGGCCGGCCAGCTCCAGTCGATGCGGATGTCCTCGGCGGACCGCTTGTGGAAGAAGCTGGCCTGAGACCGGTCCTGCTTGGTGAACTCGGTCTCGCCGGCGGCGATGCGGCCGAGTGCGCCGACCGTGACCGGGGCGATGAGGTCGACCGTCTTGTGGAACAGGTCGGTGGCCGTGTCCGTCGGCTCGACCGCCACGGCGCGCTGAACCACGATGTCGCCGGCGTCGAGCTCCTCGTCCATCATGTGCGCGGTGACGCCCACTTCACGCTCGCCGTTGATCAGAGCCCAGATCAGCGGGGAGAAGCCCGCGTACTTGGGCAGCTGCGAGTCGTGCACGTTCAGCGTGCCGTGGCGGGGGAGGTCGAAGATGCGCGGAGGGATCCACGTCCGCCAGTTGTTCGCCACGATGATGTCGGGGGCGGACTCCTTGAGGGCGGCGAACAGCTCCTCGTCGTCAGGGCGGTTGCGGATCAGTACGGGAACGCCGTGCTGTTCGGCGAGGTCGGCGACGGAGTCGCTCCAGATCTTCTCGTATGCGTGCTCACTCTTGGGGTGCGTCACGACCGTCACCACGTCGTGCTCGGAGTCCAGGAGAGCTTGCAGGGTGCGGTGCCCCCAGGTCTGATAACCGAACATGACGACCCGCATGGGGTTCCTCCTCAGTGTGGCGATGGACCGGCGCATAAGTAAAGCAAGCCTTACCTAAGCGCGCAACGAGGCAAGATTTTGGGCTGTGTTTGCATCCATGACCCACCGCTTGTCCGTTTTGCCCCGTCGACAGGCCTGCCAGATGAGGTTAGCTTTACCTAAGTTCCGCTCGGCCGCCGCTCCTCGGTGTGCCCTGCTCCCGCTTTCCCCAAACGCCTGACAAGCGGCTGCCCCGCACGATGGGAGTGACATGTCACAGGCTCTTCCTGACGACGCACCACCGATCCACGACCTCATAGGAATCGGCTTCGGGCCGTCCAATGTGGCCATGGCGATAGCGCTCAGCGAGCACAACGCACGCGTCGGCAGGCAGGAGGCGGTCACTGCTCACTTCTTCGAGCGGCAACCGCGCTTCGGCTGGCACCGCGGCATGCTGATCGACGACGCGACCATGCAAGTGTCCTTCCTCAAGGACCTGGTGACGCTTCGGAATCCGTCGAGTGAGTTCAGCTTCCTGTGCTACCTGCAGAGCAAGGGGCGGCTGGTCGACTTCGTCAACGGCAAGAGCCTCTTCCCGCTGCGGGTTGAGTTCCACGACTACTTCGAGTGGGCCGCGGCCCAGGTGGACGACATGGTGTCCTATGGGCACGAGGTCGTCGCCGTGCGGCCCGTCGTACGCGACGGAGTGGTGGAGTACGTCGATGTGACGGCCCGGTCGGGGTCGGAGGTGGTGGTCCACCGGGCACGCAACCTCGTGATCGGCACGGGTCTGCGGCCGCAGATGCCTCAGGGCGTCGACCGGACGGACCGGATCTGGCACAACTCCGACCTGCTGGCACGGGTGGATGGCCTGGATGACGCCCAGCCGTCCCGCTTCATCGTGGTCGGGGCCGGGCAGAGCGCCGCGGAGAACGTGGCCTTCCTGCACCGCCGTTTCCCCGAGGCGGAGGTCTGCGCCGTCTTCTCCCGTTATGGCTACAGCCCCGCCGACGACAGCAGCTTCGCCAACCGGATCTTCGACCCCGAAGCGGTCGACGAGTACTTCACGGCCCCTGACGAGATCAAGCACAAGCTGATGAACTACCACGGCAACACCAACTACGCCGTGGTGGACATCGACCTGATCGACGACCTGTACCGCCAGGCGTATCAGGAGAAGGTCCTGGGCACCGAGCGCCTTCGGTTCCTCAACGTGTCCCGGCTCACCGACGTCGTCGAGACCCCGGACAAGGTCCGTACGACGGTCGAGTCGCTGGTCACCGGAGAGAAGACTCCACTGGACGCCGATGTGGTGGTCTACGCCACCGGCTACCGGCCCGCCGACGCCCTCGGGCTCCTGGGCGAGGTCGGGGAGCACTGCCACCGTGACGACGACGGACGCGTCCGCGTCGAGCGCGACTACCGCGTCGCGACCGATGCCGAACTGCGGTGCGGAATCTACCTGCAGGGCGGCACCGAGCACACGCATGGCATCACGTCGTCCCTGCTGTCGAACACCGCGATCAGGGTGGGCGAGATCCTGGAGTCGATCGTGGACCGGAGCCAGGAGCCCGCCTCCGGCCAGGCCCGGCAGACGGCCGACGAGATCGGCACCCCCCTCTAGTCCAGCCTCCCCCCACAGTCGAGCCTGCCCGGTGGCCGAATCGTGCCGGGCGGGTGTGGCACGCCCTGTGAAACCCCGTGAAAGGAAACACCGTGTCCACTGGTACACGCCCCGCGCTGACGAGGATCGTCAGAAACATCCCCCGCGTGGCCGTCGCCGCTGTCGCCGCGTTCGCCCTGACCGCCTGTGGGGGCGGGGCCGAGAAGACCGAGTCCAAGCCGTCCGAGGGGGCGAGCGCCAAGTCCGCGGCATTCCCGGTCACCATCGAGCACAAGTACGGCAGCACGACCATCGATGCGGAGCCGAAGAAGGTCGTCACCCTCGGCCTGTCCGACCAGGACGCGGTGCTGGCGCTCGGGGTCAAGCCGGTCGGTTCGGTCGACTGGTTCAAGGAGAAGCCGTACGGCAAGTGGCCGTGGGCCAAGGAGCTGTGGGGTTCCACGCCGCCGCAGATCGTGGGTGAGCGTGATGAGTACAACATGGAGAAGATCGCGGCGCTCAAGCCGGATCTGATCGTCGCTCAGTACTCCGGCATGAAGAAGGAGCAGTACGAGACGCTGTCCAAGATCGCCAAGGTGGTCGCCCAGCCCAAGGGCCACGAGGACTACCAGGCGCCATGGCAGGACATGACCAAGCAGATCGGCAAGGCGCTGGGCAAGGACGCCGAGACCGAGAAGCTGATCGCCGGCATCGACGCGCGCTTCAAGGCCGTCCGCGACAAGCACCCCGAGTGGAAGGGCAAGACGGTCACCGTCGGCGAGCCCTACGAGCCGGGCAAGTTCTCCGCGTTCTCGCCCAAGGACCCGAAGGTCATCTTCCTGTCCGAGATGGGCTTCACCACGTCCGAGACGTACCGCAAGGCGCTGGGCAAGGAGAACATCGCGGACCTCAGCTCGGAGCGCCTCGACGTCATGGAGGCCGACCGGACGGTGTGGCTGGGCACCCCTGAGACGGAGAAGGCCATGAAGGCCGATCCGCTCTACAAGAAGACCAAGGTCCACCAGGAGAAGCGGGACCTGTTCCTGCCGTACGACAGCCCGGACATCGGCGCCGCGCTGTCCTTCAACACCGTGCTGAGCATCCCGTACGCCATTGACCAGGTTGTGCCGATGCTTGAGGCCATCAAGTAGAAGCGGAGAGCGCAGCTCCTTCCTGTGCGGCGACCTCTCACGGTCGCGCCTGCCCGGTGGCCGTCCCCGCAGGGCGGGCGTGACGCGCACGGTGCCGGAAGTGCCGTACGCCATCGACGTGATCGTGCCGCTTCTGGCTGACGCCAAGTAACTACTCATCACTGACGCACAACCAGGGAAAGGCCCTTCGACGATGTTTGACGCCGAGTCGGACCGGACATCCGCTGCCGGGATGCCCGTCACTGGTGGGCAATCCGGCATCTGGCTTGCCCAGCAGATCGAGCCGGACAGCTCGGCCTACAACATCTCGTTCGTCCTGGAACTGCGCGGCGACATCGACATCGACCGCCTGGCCGCCTCGGTGCAGCACGCCGTCGAGGAGGCCGAGTCCCTGCACGTGAGCGTCAGTGCCGAGGACGGGGAACCACGCCAGACGCCCATGCGGTTCCCCGTCGACGTCCCCACTGTCGACCTGCGGCACGAACCGGATCCCGAAGGCGCTGCCGCGGAGTGGACGGAAGCAGACCGCGACCGGCCCGCCGACCTCGAGCGCGGTCCGCTGTTCGCCCAGGCACTGCTCCGGCTCGCCGACGACCGCGTCCTCTGGTACCAGCGCTACCACCACATCGTCATCGATGGCACAGGCATCGCTTTGATCACCAACCGGGCCGGTGAGCTCTACACCGCCGGTGAGGCGGCCGGTGACACCGAATGGGCGCTGTCCCGGCTGGTGGACTCCGACCGGGCGTACCGTGCGTCCGAGCAGTACCAGACGGATCGCGCGTACTGGCTGAGCCGACTGGCCGACCGGCCGGAGCCCGTACGCCTTGTCGAGCGCGCGTCGGCGCAGATGACGCGGCGCCTGCGGCGCACGGCGGAGCTGTCACCACAGGACACCGCCCGGCTGCGGGTCGCCGCGGCGGGCGCGGGCAGTCGCCTGTCCCGCCTGCTGGTGGCGGCCGTGGCCGTCTACCTTCACCGTGCCACCGGCGAGCAGGACCTGGTGCTCGGCCTGCCGGTCACCGCCCGGCAAGGCGCCGAGTCGGGGGATGTCCCCGGCATGGTGTCCAATGTGCTCCCGCTGCGTGTCGCCGTCCGCGGGGGCATGACCGGCTCCGAGCTCGTGGAGGCGGTGCGATGCGCGATCGCCCGGACGGTCGAGCACGGCCGCTACCGTGCCGAGGACCTGGCGAGGGACCTGGGGCTGGTCGACGGCGTACCGGAACTCGTCGGCCCCACGGTCAACATCCTGCCCGGCGGCGAGGGGCTGCGCTTCGGCGATCACGAGGCCGACCTCAAGCCCGGTTGGCTCGGCCCGGTCAGCGACCTGGCGGTCACCGTCGACGAGTCCCGGGCGGGCGAGAGCATCCGTATCCACTTCGACGCGGACGCGGACGTGTGCGACCGGCGGACGCTGGACGACCACAAGCGCCGCTTCCTCATGCTGCTGGATGCCCTTGTCGAGGGAATGGACCGCCCCATCGGCCACATCGAGCTGACGTCCGGTGCGGAGCGGGCCCAGCTGCTCGACGCGTTCGGAGCCGCGCCACGCGAGGTGCCCGAACTGTCCTGGCCCGCCGCGTTCGAGCGGCAGGTGCGCCGTTCGCCGGATGCCGTCGCGCTCGTGTACGAGGACCGGGAACTGTCCTACGCCGAGCTCAACGCCGCCGCGAACCGCCTCGCCCGCCTCCTGATCGCCCGGGGCGTGCGCGAGGAGCACGTCGTCGCCGTGGCCGTGCCCCGCTCGCCCGAGCTGGTGGTCTCACTGCTGGCGGTGATGAAGGCGGGAGCGGCATATCTGCCGCTGGACGCCGACCACCCCCAGGACCGGATTGCCTACATGCTGTCCGACGCCGGCGCGCGGACCGTCGTTACCATGCGCGAGCCGGCCGGCGAACTCCCGGAGGCACCCGGCGTCGAGCACGTCCTGCTCGACGACCCGTCCGTGGCCGCCGAATACGCCGCGTTGGACGACTCGGACCCCGGCCTGCCGATCGCCCTGGACCAGGCCGCGTACGTCATCTACACGTCGGGCTCCACCGGCCGCCCGAAGGGCGTTGTGGTCTCGCACGACGGGGTCGGCAGCCTGGTCGCCACCGCCACGGACCGAATCGGTATCGACGCGGACAGCCGCGTCGTGCAGTTCGCCTCGGTCGGCTTCGATGTGACGGTCTGGGACCTGATCATGTCGCTGTGCGTCGGCGGTCGGATCATCATCGTCCCCACCGAGCGTCGGGTCGCCGGGCCCGCCCTGACGGATTACATCGAGGAGCACCTGGCCACCCACATGATCCTGCCGCCGTCGCTCGTCTCGGCGCTGCCGCAGGACTGTGAGCTGCCCGAGGGCGCGGTGCTCGTGGTCGGCACCGAGGCGGTGCCGAGCGAGCTGATCGCCCGCTGGGGCGGGCGGCTGCGGGTCGTCGTCGCCTACGGCCTGACAGAGGCGACGGTCAACTCGACGCTGTGGCTCGCCGAGCCGGACTGGCAGGGCCCGGCACCGATCGGCCGACCCGACCCCAATACGCGTGCCTACGTGCTCGATTCGGCGCTGCGTCCGGTTCCTGTGGGTGTCGAGGGCGAGTTGTACGTCGGCGGGCGCGGCCTGGCCCGCGGCTACCTGGGCAGGCACGGGCTGACCTCGGAGCGGTTTGTCGCCGACCCGTTCGGGCCGTCGGGTGCGCGGATGTACCGCACGGGCGACCGGGTGCGCTGGAGTGCCGACGGCAACCTGGAGTTCCTCGGCCGCGCGGACGGACAGCTCAAGGTCCGCGGTCACAGGATCGAGCCGGGCGAGATCGAGAGCGCGTTCATGGCCTGCCCGGGTATCGCCCAGGCCGCCGTCCTCGTACGGGAGGACCACCGGGGTGTGAAGCGCCTCGTCGCCTATCTGGTGGGTGACGGCGGCGCGGATGCCGACGCTTCCGTTGCGGCGGCGCGGGTACAGGCGGCGGAGGCGCTGCCGGACTACATGGTGCCGTCGGCCCTCGTCGTACTGGACGGACCTCTGCCGCTCACGCCCAACGGAAAGCTCGACACCCGGGCGCTGCCCGAGCCGCAGTGGACGGCGATGACCGGTGACGCCAAGCCGACGACGCCGGCCGAGGCGGCTCTCGCCGCGCTGTTCGCCGAGCTCCTCGACCTTCCGTCGGTGGGCGTCCACGACAGCTTCTTCGAACTCGGCGGAGACAGCATCGTCGCCATCCAGCTGGTCTCCCGCGCCCGTGCCGGCGGACTGGCGATCACCCCGCGCGACGTGTTCCGGCACCGTACGGTGGCGGCCCTCGCGCGCATCACTGACGGTGCGGACACGCCGCCACGTGATTCCGGTGCGGTGCCCGAGCCGTTCTCCCTGGTCCCGCTGACCGATGCCGAGCGTGCCGAGTTCGAATCCGCCGTCCCGGATCTCCTCGACGTCGTACCGGCCACTCCGCTGCAGGAAGGCTTCTTCTTCCATGCCGCCGTCGACGAGGGCGGGTCGGACGGCTACGCCGTGCAGGACACCCTCGAACTCGCCGGTGACGTGGACGCCGAGGCCCTGCGGGCAGCCACGCAGCGGCTGCTCGACCGCCATCCACTGCTGCGGGCCGCCTTCCGCCAGCGCTCGGACGGTCAGATCGTGCAGCTCATCGGCGAGCGTGTCGAGCTGCCGTGGCGCTACGCCGACCTGTCGGAACTCGACGCGGCAGAGCAGTCCACGGCCGCCGACGAGGTCACGACGGCGGAGCGGGCGGAGCGATTCGACCTCGGAGTCCCGCCGCTGATGCGGGCCGCGCTGATCCGGCTCAGCGCTGAGCGGTCCCTGCTGGTGCTGACCATGCATCACATCGTCGTGGACGGCTGGTCGGTTTCGCTCATCATGCGTGAACTACTGGACGGCTACCGCCCCGGCGCCTCGGCTGAACCGTCCGCGCCGGTCACGTCGATGGCGACCTACCGGGCGTACGCGGGGTGGCTCGCCGGCCGTGACCGGGAGCCGGCGCTCGGCGCGTGGCGCGACGCGTTGGCGGGCCTCGACGCCCCGGCCGGGCTGCCCGTCCGTGCCGGGGACGCGAGCCCTGCCGAGGCAGGCGGGATCACCCTTGAGCTCTCCGCGGAGGCCACGACGGCGCTCACGGCTCGGGCCCGGCAGCTCGGGCTGACCCTGAGCACCATCGTGCAGGGCGGGTTCGGCCTGGTGCTCGGTGATGTGGTCGGCTCCCAGGACCTGGTCTTCGGGTCCACGGTCTCCGGACGGCAGGCCGCCGTCGAGGGCATCGAAGAGCTGGTCGGCCTGCTGATCAACACCGTGCCCACCCGGCTGCGGTGGCGTCCGGAGCAACCGGTCGCCGAGCTCCTGGCGGGGTTCCAGGACGCCCAGGCCGACCTGCTGGACCACCAGCACCTCGGACTCGCGGGCATCCAGCGGGCCGTCGGCCGGGGCGAACTGTTCGACGCGCTGGTCGTGGTGGAGAACGTGCCCGAGGCGGGCGAGCCGACCGATCCGGCGGGCCAGGTCCGCATCGTCGGATCGCACATCCGCGACGCGGTGCACTACCCGCTCGCGCTCACCGTGCTCCCCGGTGAGCGACTTGAGCTGCGGCTCGAACACGACCCCTCCCGGTTGGACGCCACGGCTGCAGAGCGGTTCGTCACCCGGCTGCGGGCGCTGCTCGACCAGGTGATCGCCGACCCCCGGCTCCCGGTCGCGCAGTTGGCCGCGCAGTCGGCCGAAGAGCGGCGGAGCACGCTCGACCGCCTGACCGGAGCGGAACACGCGTTGCCCACCGGCACGGTGCACGGAGCATTCGCCGAGCAGGTCCGCCGCACCCCTGACGCGACCGCTCTGAACCACGACGGCGAGCGGACGACCTATGGCCAACTGGACGAGCGGGCCGAGGCACTGGCCCACCGGCTGTCGGCCCAAGGCGTGGGCCCCGAGTCCATCGTGGCCGTCGCTGTTCCCCGCTCGGCCGAGACGCTGGTCGCCCTGCTCGGTGTGCTCAAGGCGGGTGCGGCCTATCTGCCGGTCGACGTCGACTACCCGGCCGACCGGGTTCGCTACATGCTCGCCGACTCCGGGGCACGAACGGTCGTCGCCACCGAGGAGTCCTGGGCGCGCCTGCCCGAACTGGCAGACGTGACACGGGTCCTCCTCGGCGAGGGCCACGACGGGGCAGCTGATCCGGCTCCCGCCGCGCGCGGCACCGTACTCGTCCATCCGGACAACGCCGCGTATCTGATGTACACCTCGGGGTCGACCGGTCGGCCCAAGGGCGTTGTGGTGACGCATCGAGCGGTCGTCGGCCAGTTGGCCTGGACGGCCGAGCAGTTCGGATTCGGTCCGGGCGAGCGAGTGCTGCACCAGTACTCGACCAGCTTCGACCCGTCGGTGCAGGAGATCTTCGCTCCGCTGCTGACTGGTGGGACCGTCGTGATCGCCAGGCCGGACGGCCACCGCAATCCGGCGTATCTTGCCGAGCTCATCCGCCGCGAGCAGGTCACCAACGTCGATCTGGTGCCGTCCCTGTACGGCGCGCTGCTCGCGGAGGAAGAAGCCGGTCAGTGGTGGGCGAGCCTGCGCAGGGCGTTCAGCGGGGGAGAGGCGCTGCCGGTTCCGCTCGCGCGGCGCTGGCGGGAGCGCACCGGGGTGCCCCTGTTCAACGTGTACGGGCCGACTGAGGCCGTCATCCAGGTGACCAGCTGGGATTCGGGCTCCGAAGCGGGTGAGCAGGGCACCGTACCCATCGGGCGTCCGGTGTGGAACACCCGGCTCTACGTACTCGACCGGTACCTCCGCCCCGTTGCGGAGGGGGAGTCCGGCGAGCTCTACATCGCGGGCGCGCAACTGGCCCGCGGTTACCACGGACGCACCGCGCTGAGCGCGGAGCGCTTCGTCGCCGATCCGTACGGCGGGCCGGGGGAGCGGATGTACCGCACCGGAGACATGGTCCAGTTCAGTGGAGACGGTGTGCTCACCTACCTCGGGCGCACCGACCACCAGGTCAAGATCAGGGGAAACCGGGTGGAACTCGGGGAAATCGAGGCACGGTTGCGCGATGAGCCGGCCATCGGTGACGTGGTGGTCGTGGCCCGGGAAGACGACCGTGGAGTCAAGCGGCTGGTGGCCTACCTGGTCCCCGCTACCGGAGCGGCTCTGGATGTCGCCGCCGTACGGAGCACGCTCAGCGGTTCGCTGCCCGCGCCCATGGTTCCCAGCCACTTCGTGGAACTCGACGCGCTGCCGTTGACCCCGGGCGGGAAGATCGACCACAAGGCCCTTCCCGCCCCCGAGGTCCGGAGCAGGCGGCAGGGACGTACGGCGCGCGAGGGCTGCGAGCGGCAGCTCTGCGCGATCTTCGCCGACGTGCTCGGGATCGACGGGGTCGACGCGGACGAGGACTTCTTCGTGCTCGGCGGGGACAGCATCCTGTCCATGTCGGTCTCCGGCCGCGCCCGCAAGGCCGGCCTGGCGATCAGCCCGCGCGACGTATTCGAACACCGCACGCCGGCCGCGCTGGCGGCCACCGTCGTCGGCACGCAGGAGGCCGCGGCACCCGCGGTCGTTGCCGATTCCGACGGTGTGGGCGACGTGTCGCTGCTGCCCATCGTCCACCAGCTCCGCGAGGACGGCGGAACGGTCAACCGCTTCAACCTGTCGATGCTGCTCCAGGCACCCGCCGCAGCCGACACCGACTCTCTGACGCGGGTCCTGCAAGCGATCCTGGACCACCACGACGGTCTGCGGCTCACGCTCTCCCGCATGGATCTGGGTCCGGCGATTCCCGCGCTGTGGTCGGCCCGGACGCTTGCCGTGGGTTCGGTGGACGCGGCTGCGCTGCTGCGGCGCGTCGATGTACGTGACCTCGACGACGTCGGACTCCGCACGGTGATCGCCGACGAGTCCGACGGTGCGGCCTCCCGGCTCGATCCTGATGGTGGCACCATGCTGCAGGCGGTCTGGCTCGACGCCGGCGGCGACCGGCCGGGCCGACTGCTGCTCGTCGTCCACCACCTGGCGATCGACGGCGTGTCCTGGCGTGTGCTGCTCGGCGACCTCGCCGCCGCGTGGGACGCCGTCTCGCAGGGGGAGCGGCCTGTCCTGGAGCCGGTGCCCTCGTCACTGCGGCGGTTCGCACGGGACGTCGCCGAGCAGGCGACCTCACCGCAGCGGCAGGCCGAACTGCCGTACTGGGCAAAGACCCTGGCGCCGGGAGCCGAACTGGTCGCCGGTGCCACCCGTACCGGAACAGCCGGTTCGGCGCGGGAACACGTCGTGTCCCTGTCCGCCGAGGACACCCAGGCGCTGCTCACGGCGGTACCCGCCACAGCCGGAGCCGATGTCACCGAAGTCCTGCTCACCGCACTGCGCCTCGCAGTGTCGCGCTGGCGCGGCGAGCGGGACGGCGAGCAGGACGGCGACCTGCTGGTGGATCTCGAACGGCACGGACGCGACGGGGCCGACATGGACCTGTCGCGCACCGTGGGCTGGTTCACCAGCCTGCATCCCGTACGGCTCCCCGCCGCCGACGGCGCACTTGACGTGCTCAAGTTGGTCAAGGAGTCCGTGCGGTCGGCACCGGATTCGGGCGCTGGGTACGGCATGCTGCGCTACCTCAACCCGCAGCTCGCGCCCGTCTTCACCCAACTGTCCAGCGCCCAGGTGCTGTTCAACTACTTCGGCCGGCTCCCCGCCGAGCAGATCCGTGACTGGGCGCCCGCGGCCGAGACCGACGCACTGTCCGTGGAACCCGACGCCGACCTGGCCATGCCGTACCCGCTTCAGGTCAACGCGGTGTGCGCCGATACCCCCCACGGCCCCGAGCTGCGCGCCACCTGGACCTGGCCGGCGGGCGACGCGCTGACCGAGGAGGACGTACAGGCGCTCGGCCGCGAGTGGGCGGTGGCACTGTGCGAACTCATCGCGCAGGCGTCGCAGTCCGGCCCGGCGGCACGGGCTCTCACGCCGTCGGACGTGCCGCTGGTCCAGCTCACCCAGGCCGACATCGACCTGGTCGAGCGCGTCAGCCCGGTGACCGTCGCCGACATCTGGCCGCTGTCACCGCTGCAGGAAGGCATCCACTTCCACGCCAGCTACGACACCTCCGCGCTGGACGTCTACACCGCGCAGGACACCTTCGACTTCGACCACCGCCTTGACGCCGAGCGGCTCCGCACGGCCTGCGCGACGCTGCTGCGCAGGCACCCGAGCCTGTGCGCCGGTATCACCAGTGACGGCCTGCCCGGTCCCGTGCAGTTCGTCTCTTCCGCGGCCGACGTGCCGGTGCCACTGACCGAGGTGGATCTGACCGGCCTGAGCGAGCAGCAGCGGCAGGTACGCCTCGCCGAGATCGCCGAGGCCGGCCGACGGGAGCGGTTCGACCTGGCCGCGCCCCCGCTGTTCCGGCTCAAGCTGATCCGGCTCACCGAGAACACCGACCGTCTGATGCTCAGCCACCACCTGGTGGCCTGGGACGGCTGGTCGCAGTCCGTGTTCCTCGACGAACTGCTGGGGCTCTACGCCGCGGCGGGCGACGACACCGCGCTGCCCGTACCCGGCAGCTACCGTGACTATCTGAGCTGGCTCGCCGAGCAGGACTTCGACGCGGCCCGTGAAACGTGGCGCCACGCCCTGGCCGGACTCGACGAGCCCACGCTGGTGGCGCGGAACCGAGGGGACGAGCCGACGATCCCGCGGCGGCGTACCTTCGATCTCTCCCCGGAGCTCAGTGACCGCCTGCGGGCATCCGCCCGTGAGCACGGACTGACGATCAACACGGTGTTGTCCGCCGCGTGGGCGCTCGTCCTGTCCGCGACCGTGGGCCGTGACGACGTGGTATTCGGTGCCACGGTCGCCGGACGGCCTGCGGACGTGTCCGGTGTGGACACGGCGATCGGCATGTTCCTCAACACGGTGCCCCTGCGGGTCACGTTCGACCCCGACGAGCCGGTAGCGGATCTGCTGCGCCGTATGCAGTCCGAGCGGGTCGCGCTGATGGACCACGAGTACCTCGGCCTGGCCGAGCTGCAGCGGGCCGGCGGCCACAACACCCTCTTCGACACCCTGTACGTACTCCAGAACTTCGCCGACGAAGGCGCGTTCCGGCAACTGACCGAGCGTCACGGCATCACCGGCGTGGGCAGCGTGGACGCCACCCACTACCCCATGACCCTGATCGTCAACCCGGCCGAGGTCGTTCAGGCGAAGCTGGAGTACCGCCCGGACCTGGTCGACGACGAGCAGGCCGCAGCCACGCTGGAGCGCTTCGGCACGCTCGTGGAACGCCTGATCGGCGATCTGTCGGCGCGCGTCGGTTCCCTGGACCTGCTGCTGACCAGCGAGCGGGAAGCCCTCGCCGCCGAGTGGGCGGACAGCCGTGACTCCGTGCCGAACGAGACCGTCGCCGACATGCTCGCGGCACAGGTCGCCCGTACCCCGGACGCCGTGGCGCTGGTGTTCGGCGAGCGCGCACTCACCTACGTGGAGCTGGACGCGCAGATCAACCGGCTCGCCCGGCTGCTGCTCGCCCGTGGCGCGGGACCCGAGCAGGCGGTGGCACTGGCGCTGCCGCGCTCGATCGGGATGGTCGTGGCGCTGTTCGCCGTGCTGCGCACCGGCGCCGCCTACCTGCCCCTCGACCTCGACCACCCCGCCGACCGCCTGCGCCTGATGGTCGAGGACACCGGGCCCCTGTGCCTGCTGTCCACGACGGCGGTCGCCCCGACGCTGCGAGGGGAGGAGACAGCCCTCGCCCCCGAACTCCTGCTGGACGACCCGGGTGTGGCCGCAGAGCTCGCCGGTCTCCCGTCAGGGGAGGTCACGGACGCCGAGCGGCCCGCGTTCGCGCACGGTGTGGAGAACCGGCTGGAGTACCCCGCCTACGTCATCTACACCTCCGGCTCGACCGGCAAGCCCAAGGGCGTCGTCACCCCGTACCGCGGGTTGACGAACATGCAGCTCAATCACCAGAAGGAAATCTTCGACCCGGCGATCGCCTCGGCGGGTGGACGACGGCTGCGCATCGCACACACCGTCTCCTTCGCCTTCGACATGTCCTGGGAGGAGCTGCTCTGGCTCGTCGAGGGGCACGAGGTCCATGTCTGCGACGAGGAGCTGCGCCGCGACGCCGAAGCCCTTGTGGCGTACTGCGACGAGCACCGCGTCGACGTGGTCAACGTGACGCCCACCTATGCCCAGCTGCTGATCGAGGAGGGCCTGCTCGACCAGGACGAGTCCGCAGGCAAGCACCGGCCCGCACTCGTCCTGCTCGGCGGCGAGGCCGTGTCCGACACGGTGTGGACGCGACTGCGCCGCACCGAGGGCACGTACGGCTACAACCTGTACGGGCCGACCGAGTACACGATCAACACGCTCGGCGGTTCCACCACGGACAGCCCGACTCCGACGGTCGGTATGCCCATCCGTAACACCCGGGCCCATGTGCTCGACGCGATGCTGCGCCCCGTCCCGCCGGGCTGCCCCGGCGAGCTGTACATCGCTGGAACCGGCCTCGCCCGTGGCTACCACAACCGGCCCGGCCTGACGGCGGAGCGGTTCGTCGTCGACCCGTTCGGTGCCCCCGGCGAGCGGATGTACCGCACCGGCGACCTCGTCCGGCAGCGCCCGGACGGCCTCATCGACTTCCTCGGCCGTACCGACGACCAGGTCAAGATCCGCGGATACCGGATCGAACTGGGCGAGATCTCCTCGGTCCTGTCCGCGCACCCCGAGGTCGCGCACGCCGCGGTCGTCGTGGCGGAGACCGCCGGGACGAAGCGCCTGGTCGGCTATGTCGTACTCGAGGAGGGTGAAGCACAGGATGGCGCGCTGCTCCAGCGGCTGCGCGAGCACCTGAAGGCCGGCCTGCCCGACTACATGCTCCCCGCCGCGCTGGTGGCGGTGGAGACACTTCCGCTGACCGTCAACGGCAAGCTCGATGTCAAGGCCCTGCCCGCCCCGGACTTCGCAGGGCCGAGCACCAGCCGCCCGCCCAGGTCGCCGCAGGAGGAGACGCTCTGCGCGCTCTTCGCCGAAGTCCTCGGACTCGCCGAGGGCAGCGTAGGAATCGACAGCAACTTCTTCGAGCTCGGCGGCCACTCGCTGCTGGCCACCAGGCTGATCAGCCGCGCCCGCACCGCGCTGAAGGCGGAGCTGGCGATCCGCGACCTGTTCGAGGCGCCTACCGTCGCCGAGCTGGTGGAGCGTGCGACCGGCTCGCCCACCGCCGACCGACCGACGCTGACGGCCGGCGAGCGGCCCGCCGAGCTTCCGCTGTCCCACGCCCAGCAGCGGCTGTGGGTCATCCAGCAGATCGAGTGCACCTCGGCCGCCTATAACTTCCCGCTGGTGATGCGGCTGCGCGGCACCCTCGATGTGGACGCGTGGCGGGCGGCGCTGGCCGATGTGACGGTACGTCACGAAGCGCTGCGCACGGTTTTCGCCGAGCGCGACGGCCAGGCGTTCCAGCGCGTTCTGCCCATCGGGCAGGCGCACCCGGTGGTGGAGTGCGTCCGCGCCGGCGAGGACGAGGTGGCCGGCATCGTCGACGCCGCCATCAACCGTCCGTTCGATCTCGCCGCAGAGCTGCCGCTGCGGGCGACCATCGTCGAGGTGGCGCCCGAGGACCACGTCGTGGTCCTGTTGCTGCACCACATCACCACCGACGAGTGGTCGGACCGGCCCTTCCTGCGCGACCTGGCCACCGCCTACGCCGCCCGCCGGTCCGGCTCGGCGCCGGAGTGGGAGCCGCTGCCCGTTCAGTACGCCGACTACGCGCTGTGGCAGCAGCGGCTGCTCGGTGACCAGGCCGACCAGCAGAGCCTGGCCGCCCGCCAGCTGGAGTACTGGCGTACGACGCTTCAGGGGGCTCCCGAGGAGATCGAGTTGCCGGCCGACCGGCCCCGGCCCGCCCGGCCGGCCTTCTCCGGAGCCGAGCTCGACATCGACTTCGACACCGCGGTCTACCAGGGGCTGAAGCGGCTGTCCCGGGAGAGCGGCGCCAGCATGTTCATGGTGGTGCACGCGGCAGTCGCCGCGCTGCTCCACCGCATGGGCGCCGGTACGGACGTCCCCCTCGGCTCGCCCATCGCCGGGCGGAGTGACGAGGCGCTCGACGATCTGGTCGGCTTCTTCGTCAACACACTCGTACTGCGGACCGACCTCAGCGGCGATCCGAGCTTCACCGAACTGTTGGCGCGGGTCCGCGACACCGACCTGGCCGCGTTCTCCCACGCGGACGTGCCGTTCGAGTCCGTCGTCGAGAAGCTGAACCCGACGCGCTCGCTCGCCCGCAACCCGCTGTTCCAGGTGATGGTCGGTTACCACAACCGCACGGGCGACGAGCTGGAGCTGCCCGGGCTCGGTGTGGAGTACGTGCCGTTCCGGATCAAGTCGGCCAAGTTCGACCTCGTGTTCAGCTTCAGCGAGCAGGTCGGCGCCGGCGGGGACGAGGGCGCGCTCAGCTGCCGCCTGGAGTTCGCCACCGAGCTGTTCGACCAGGAGACCGCCGAGCGGCTCGGCGACCGCCTGAGGCGACTGGTCACGGCGGTGGTCACCGAACCGGAAGCCCCGGTCTCCCGGGCGGATGTACTCGCTGCCGACGAGCGGCAGCTGGTCCTGGAAGGCTTCAACGCCACCGAGCGGGTGGTCGACGAGTCCTCGCTGCCGGCCCTGTTCGCCCAGCGACTTGCCGAGCGGCCCGACGCTGTTGCCGTCGTAGAGCGGTCCAGGTCGGTGAGCTACGCACAGCTGGACGCCCGATCCAACCGGATCGCACGGCTGCTGGCCGCGCGCGGGGTGGGCGCCGAGAGCGTGGTCGGCGTGGCCATGCCCCGGTCGGCCGACATGGTCGCGACCGTGCTCGCCGCGCTCAAGCTCGGCGCAGCCTTCCTGCCGCTCGATCTGGTCCACCCGGCCGACCGGCTGGCCTACATGATCGAGGACTCCAGGGCCGCCCTCGTCGTCGGCACCGAGCAGGTGGCAGGGAAGATCCCCGAAGTGGCGGGCGTACCGACGGTGCTGCTCGACGCACCGCAGGCCACGGCTGAACTCGACCGGCCGGCAGAGTCCGAGGTGGATGGTCTGCCGGTGAGCCTGGACCAGGCCGCGTACGTGATCTACACGTCCGGTTCGACCGGCCGGCCCAAGGGCGTGGTCGTCCCGCACGAAGGCATCTCCAGTCTGGTCGCCACCGCGGTCGACCGGATGGGCCTGGAACGCGACAGCCGCGTACTGCAGTTCGCCTCGATCGGCTTCGACGTCTTCGTGTTCGAACTGTCGATGGCGCTGTGCCACGGCGGCCGGCTCGTGCTCATATCCGACGAGGCACGCGTCGCCGGACCGGCGCTCACCGACTTCCTCGCGGACCAGCGGATCACCCACATGATTCTTCCGCCGTCCCTCGTGTCGGCGCTGCCGGCGGGCTGCGAGCTGCCCGAAGGGTCGACCATCCTGGTGGGCACCGAGACCGTGCCGCCGGACCTGTTCGACCGCTTCGGCGCCACGGCGAATCTGATCTGCGCGTACGGGCTCACCGAGGCGACGGTCAACTCCACGCTGTGGCCCGCCCGGCAGGCTGGGGGTTCCCCCAGCCGAAGGCCAGGGGGAGGACGGCCCACCGGGCGCGTGCCGATCGGCCGGCCGGACCCCAACACGGTCTGCTACGTGCTGGACGCCAGCCTGCGCCCGGTCCCACAGGGCGTGGTGGGCGAGCTGTACGTGTCCGGACGCGGGCTCGCCCGCGGCTACCTCGGCAAGTCCGCACTGACCTCCGAGCGGTTCGTCGCCGACCCGTTCGGCCCGCCCGGCAGCCGGATGTACCGCACCGGTGACCGCGCCCGCTGGCGCACCGACGGCAACATCGACTTCCTCGGCCGGGTCGACAACCAGGTGAAGATCCGCGGTTTCCGCATCGAGCTCGGCGAGATCGAGGCGGCGCTCGCCGGCCACCCGGCGGTCAGCCAGGCCGCCGTGGTGCCCGACCGTGTGGGCGACATCGTGCGTCTTGTGGCCTACGCCGTCCCGGAGAGCGGCCCCCAGAGCGGGGAGCTCGACCCGCAGGCGCTGCGTACGCACGTCGCCGGGCTGTTGCCCGAGTACATGGTGCCCGCCCTTGTGGTGCCGCTGGACGGCCCGCTGCCGCTGACCCCCAACGGCAAGCTGGACCGGAAGGCGCTGCCCGCACCGGACTGGTCCGGGATGACCGGTGACGCCCGCCCGGCCACCGAAACGCAGGCCCGCCTGGCCGAGCTGTTCGGCGAGATCCTGAAGCTGGAAGACGTGGGTATCCACGACAACTTCTTCGCGCTGGGCGGCCATTCGATGGCCTCGATGCGGCTGCTCGGCCGGATCAGCTCCGAGTTCGGGGTCGAACTGAGCATCCGGGACGTCTTCGACGCGCTGACCGTCGCCGGTATCTCCGCCAAGCTCGAGGGAGCGTCGGCCGCCCGGCCGCCGCTGCGCCCGGTCGAGCACGTGGAGGGTGCTCCGCTGCCGGTCGCCCCCGTACAGCGGTGGCAGTGGTCGTCATACCGACGGCACTCCGGCTTCGACCACGCACTTGTGCTGCGCTCGCCCGGAGGGCTGGAAGCCGACGCGCTCGCGGCCGCGCTTGGCGACGTGGTGGCACGGCACGAGCCGCTGCGCACCGTCTTCACCGAACGGGACGGAGCCGTTCACCAGCAGGCCGCGCAGCCCCCGGCCCTGGAGCGGGAGCAGTGCGTCGACCTGGACGCACGGCTCGCCGAACTCGCCGCGCAGGCCCCGGACCTGTCGCAGGAACCCCCCCTGCGGGTCCGGCTGCTCACCGGCTCGGACGGCACGCAGGCGGTACTGCTGACCATGCACTACCTCGCCGTGGACGAATGGTCCGTGGTGCCCCTGTTCCGCGACCTCACCACGGCGTACCAGGCCAGGACGGTCGGCCGGGAGCCCGGGTGGGAGCCACTGCCGGTCACATACGCCGACTACACCCACTGGGCACACGAGGTGCTCGGCGATCTCGCCGACCCCGACAGCCTGGGCGGGCGGCAGCTCGCGTACTGGCGGCAGACGCTGAAGGACCTACCGCGGGAGCTGGCGCTGCCGACGGACCGGCCGCGTCCGGCCGCACCCGGCCTGCCCGGCAGTGGTGGTGACTACGTCGGATTCGTGCTCGACGAGCACCTCCACGCCGACGTGGACAAGCTCGCCCGGGCGACCGGCACCAGCATGTTCATGGTCCTGCACTCGGCGCTGTCGGCACTGCTCACCGCCCACGGTGCGGGCACCGACCTGCCCATCGGCACCATGGTCGCCGGCCGCGCCGACGACCAACTGGCCGACCTGGTCGGCTGCTTCTTCAACACCGTGGTGCTGCGCACCGACACCGCGGGGGACCCGACCTTCACGGAGCTGCTGACCCGGGTGCGGGAGACGACGCTCGGCGCCCTGGACCGGCAGGACGTGCCGTTCGACGAGGTCGTACGGGTGACCGGACTGCCCCCGGAGGGACCGCAGGTCATGGTGATCCACCATGAGCAGGCCGACCTCGACGAACTCGAGGGCGGCATGGGCTCGTTCCACGCCGTGCCCACCGGCTCGGCGAAGGCGGAGCTGACGCTCAGCTTCTACGAGCCGCGCGGCGACGGGCCCGTGCACTGCGAGCTGATCCACGCCACCGAGCTGCTCGGCCGCGCCAAGGCGCGCCGACTCGCCGACGAACTTCAGGTGCTGCTGCGGAAGGTGGCAGCCGACCCGGAACAGCCGCTCTCGGAGCTGTTCACCGTAATGTCCATGAGGAGTGAGAACGCATGACCACCAACCCGTTCGAGGACCCGCAGGGCCGCTTCAAGGTCCTGACCAACGACGAGAAACAGCACTCGCTGTGGCCGTCCTTCGCCGAGGTGCCGGCGGGGTGGCGGACCGTCTTCGGTGAGGACACCCGGGACGCCTGCCTCGCCTACGTGGAGGCCAACTGGACCGATTTGCGGCCCACGAGCCTGATCGCGCAGCAGGGCTGACCCTCCTGGAACCACGTCGCCGCCTGCGGTGAGGACGTCTCCTCACCGCAGGCGGCGACGCGCGTTTCACCCACCCGACGGTGTTGGCCGTGCTCGGATCTTGGGCGCCTGCGGCGAAATCTCCCCCACGCCGCTCCTTCCCGAACCGGGGCTCCGCCCCAGACCCCGCTCCTCAAACGCCGGAGGGGCTGAAAGTTTCCCAGGGGGCCAATATCCAGCCCGTCCAGCGTTTGAGCACATTCCCCCTACGCCCTGCGGGCGTGCGGGGACCCCCTGAGGCATACGGGGGTCTGGGGGCTTGCCCCCAGTTACGGGAAGGGGCGGGGTGGAGAAAGGCCCGCCGCAGACGCCCAAGATCCGCTGGACACGCCCTGGGCATGCGCGACCGGTACATCACCGTGGGCGTGACCCACTCATTGCGCAGGCCCCCGGGTACCCCCGGGGGCCTCGCATCCTTGGTGCCTGCGGTCAGGCCTCCGCGGCCACCAGCGGCACCGCGTCCCCGGGATGTTGCCGGGTGTCGGACCACGCGGCCCACAGAGCGGCGTAGCGCCCACCTTCGGCTACCAACTCCTCGTGCGTGCCGGTCTCGACGACCCGGCCCTGGTCGAGGACGACGATGCGGTCCGCGGTTGCGGCCTGGGGCAGCCGGTGGGCCACCATCAGACCTGTTCGTCCTTCCAGTGCCTGAAGGGCAGCTGTCTCCAGGGTGCGGGCGCCTGCGCTTCCGGCGTCCGCGGTTGCCTCGTCCAGGATCGCGACCGGAGGGTCCGCGAGGACGAGGCGGGCCAGGGCCAGGTGCTGGGCCTGGGTCACCGTGAGCCGGTGCCCGCCCTCGCCGACCACCGTGTCGAGCCCGGCGGGCAGCGCCTCCACCCAGGCCAGGGCACCGACCCGGGCGAGCGTGCCGCGCAGCTCCTCGTCGGTGGCCTCCGGCCGGGCCAGCCGCAGATCCTCGGCCAGCGGCCCGGCGAACACATGGACTTCCTGGCTGATCAGCGTCACCGCCCGCCGGATGCCGGCGGGTCCGAGCTCCCGGGCGTCGACACCGCCGAGAGTGATGACACCGTCGGACGGCTGGTGGACGCCGGCGACCAGCTTCGCCAGGGTGGTCTTGCCGGCCCCGCTCGCGCCGACCAGGGCGACCCGTTCCCCGCTGTGCACCTCCAGGTCGACCTCGCGCAGTACAAGGTGCCCGGACACGTACGCGTGGCTGAGGGAGGCGACTTTGACGGAACCGTCCACCGGCACGGAGGGCCGATCCGGCTCGCGCTCACCGGGCAGGTTCGTCACGCCGACCAGGCGGGCGAGGCTGGCGCCGGCGGACTGCGCGTCGTCGATGAGGAAGAGCGCGGCGTTGATGGGATTGAACAGGCTGTGGAAGTAAAGCGCCGCCGCGGTCGCCGTACCGATACTCACGGAACCGTTGTCCACCAGCACGAATCCGGTGACCAGCACCGCCGCCAGACCGACGAACTCGGCGAGGTTGAGCCGCGAGAAGAACCCCGAAACGAGCCGGATGCCGCGCAGCGCGAGGTCGACGGATTCCTGCGACCGTCGCTCCAGCAGATCCGCGTGCCGGCTGTTCAGCCGGAACGCGCGTACGGTCCGGACGCCGCCGAAGCTGTCGAGCAGCTGGTGCTGCAAGGCGCCGGTCGCCACCCGGTGCTTGGCATACACGGGGGTGGCGCGCGGCATGTACCACCGCACGGTCAGGACATGGAGCGGCATGGCCAGCAGGACGGCGAGCAGGAAGCGCCAGTCCAGCACGGCGAGCCCGACCAGCGTCAGCGCGATGGTCAGGAGGGCACTGCTGAACTCGGGCAGCGCCTGGCGTACCGCCTTCGCTATACGGGTCACATCGCCGGTCACGCGGGAGGTCAGATCGCCCGAGCCGGCGTGTTCGACGCGTTCGAGCGGAAGTCGCAGTGCCCGATCGATGAACCGCTCGCGCAGGCTCGCGAGGACGGTCTCGCCGAGTCGGGCGACGAGGGAGGTGCCGGCCGCGGTCGCGACGCCCCGTGCTACGGCCACCGCGAGGAGCAGGACCATCGGCAGCGTCAGCGAGCCGGGGCCCCGTTGCTCGACGACCAGGTCGACGATACGGCCGAGCAGCGGGGCGGTCAGCAGACCGATGCCCGTTCCGACGACCAGTACGGTCACCGCCGACACGGCCTGCAGCCGGTGGCGGCGCAGCAACGCACCGACGACGGCGAGGGTCTGGGCGCCGGTGGCGATCGGCAGGAGTTCGCGATCCGGCGCGCTGGTTCCGCTCATCGTCCGTCCTTCGTCGTTCATGTCATGGGGGTGCGCGCCTTCGTCGGTCACAGCCGTCATGTCAGTACCACCGAGCGGTACGCCTCGTCTGTGGCGACGAGGTCCGGATGGCGGCCGTCAGCGGTCACGGCTCCGTCGTCGAGCACGACCACGCGATCGGTCACGGCCAGCAGGGCGGGGCTGGTGGTGACCAGGATCGTGGTGCGGCCACGGCGGAGCTCCCTCAGGCGGGCGGCGATCCGGGACTCGGTGACGGTGTCGACGGCAGTGGTCGGGTCGTGGACGACCAGCACCGGCTGATCCGCGGCGAGCGCCCGGGCCAGCGCGACCCGCTGACGCTGCCCGCCGGACAGCGAACGCCCGCGCTCGGTGAGCATGGTGTCCACCCCCTGGGGCAGGGCACGCGCGACGTCGTCCGCCGCCGAGGCTGTCAGCGCCGGCTCAACATCCGCCACACCGCTGTCCGTTCCGGCCAGTACGTTGTCGAGCAGGCTGCTCTCGAACAGGGCCGCGTCGTGATGGGCGACCAGGATCACGCGGCGGACGCCGTCGGGTTCGAGCTCGGCCAGAGATACGCCGTCGAGCTCGATCGCCCCTTCGGCGGGGTCGAGTTCCCTGCCCAGGCAGAGCAGCAGGTCGGCCGCCGCAGCCGGGTCCTTGGCGACGACGCCGACCAGACTTCCGGGGGCGATGTCCAGGTCGACCCCGCGCAGTGCGCCGTGTGTGACGCCGCGCAGCCGGAGCCGTCCGGCGACCTCATCGGGCGGCGCGGCCGATCCCGCCGCCACGGCGGGGGAGGACGCCAGCACCTCCGCAATCCGGTCGGCGGACGCGCGGCCCTGGGCGAATTCGCCATTGACGTAGGTGAGTAGCTGGAACGGCCCGAGCAGGAACTGTGCGAGTCCGACCGCAGCCACCAGGTCGCCGACGCTGATCGCGCCGCGCATCGCCAAATGGGCGCCGACCAGCCCGATGACCGCGATGAAGATCCCCGTCAGGGCGAGGATCGCGCCATCGTGCCAGGCCCGGCTACGGGCGGCCCGCAGCGCCGCCGCCAGCGAGTCCTGACTGGTCCGCCGGTACCGGGACACTGCGGCCGACTCGGCTCCGATCCCCTTGAGCACCCGTAGGCCCGCGACCAGGTCGGCGGCGACGCCGGAGGCGTGCGCGGCACGCTCCTGCTCGACCTCACTGCGCCGTTCGAGGGGTTGGCTGATCCGGTGACCGAGCCACAGCAGGGGCGGGATTCCGAACAGTACGAGCAGGCCGAGCGGTACCGAGATCCGGAGCAGGACCACCGCGCTGATGGCCAGTCCGGCGAGTGCCGATATGCCGTACGGCAGTGCGGCCGCGACCGCGCCGACCCGGCTGGCGTCGCCGGTGGCGATGGCGGTCAGCTCGCCCGGGAGCCGGCCCGCGTCGGCTCCGCCGCCGGGGTGGAGCACCCTGCTGCCGAGGTCGAGCCGCAGCCGGTGCGCGGCCTGTTCGCCGGCCCCGTCGGTGATCCTCGCAGAGGTGCGGTAGCACGTGGACAGAACGAAGAAGAGCGCGGCGAGTACCAGCAGCCGGCGCAGCAGTGCGCCGGAGGAGCCGGTCGCCACCGCTTCGTCGATGATCAGGCCGATGACGACGGGAACCATCGCCTCGCAACCCTGGTGGGCCATGCCGAGGAGCGATGCCCCGGCGACGTGGCGACGCTGCCCCCCGATCGCCCTCCGGAGGACGTGGCCCCCCGTCGGTCCTCCATCGAGCATGCGGTACCTCCGCGGAGACGGTGGGATAGTTAGGTAAGGCTACTCTAATCAAGGCTCGCGCCAAGGTCCCGCGTCGGCCTGCGTGCCGCCCCGGACCGGGCAGGGTGCGGGCGGCGTTGACCCTGCGCCGCACATTCGGTTAGCCTCACCTAAGTTAGTTCCTGTGTGTACGTCATATTTCTTGCGTGAAGCGCGATCTGCCGCCGGGGGGTAGTCCTTGTTGTCGGTCGAGGCCCAGGCGGCATCCAAGAGCAGTGTCGACGGGCCGGCCGCGCCCTCGACGCGCCGGGCCGCAGCGGCGGCACTGCGTGGCCTGGGACTCCTCGTGGCACTCGGCGCGCTCGTCCTGATCGCCCTGCTCGGCGTGTGGTTGGGCACCAGGGACATCCCGTTCACCTCGACGTGGAACGTGCTGTGGCACAACGACGGGTCGGACACCGCGGTCATCATCCACGACTACCGGATACCCCGGACCCTGCTCGGCCTTCTGGTGGGCATGGCGCTGGGACTCTCGGGCGCTCTGATGCAGGCGCTGACCCGCAACCCGCTCGCCGATCCCGGTCTGCTCGGCGTGAGCCTGGGCGCCTCCACCGGCGTGGTCGTGGCCATCGCGTTTCTCGGCGTGGGCTCGGCCCTCGGCTATGTGTGGTTCGCCTTCCTCGGCGCGGCGATCGCGTCCGTCGTGGTCTATCTGCTCGGCTCGTCCGGACGGACACTGGCCACGCCCGACCGGCTGGTCGTGGCGGGGGCGGCGGTGACGGCAGTGCTGTACGCCTTCAACTCGGCGGTGCTGATGCTCAATCCGCGGGCGTTCGACCAGTTCCGGTTCTGGACCGTGGGTGCGCTCTCCGGCCGGAACCTCGACATCGTCTACGTCATCCTGCCCTTCGTTGTGGTGGGCCTGGTGATCGCCCTCGGGCTGGCCCCCTCGCTGAACGCGCTGGCCATGGGCGACCAGGTGGGACGCGCGCTGGGTGTCAACGTCGGCCGGACCCGGGTGCTCGGCGTCGTCGCGGTGATGCTGCTCTGCGGCGCCGCCACCGCCGCGGCAGGACCGATCGGCTTCGTCGGCCTCGCGGTGCCGCACGTGGCCCGTCTCGTGGTGGGCCCCGACCAGCGGTGGGTGCTGGCGTACTCGATGCTGCTCGCGCCGATTCTGCTGATCGGCGCGGACGTCCTTGGCCGGGTGCTCGGTGCCCCCGGTGAGGTCCAGGTCGGCATCGTCACCGCGCTTCTCGGTGCACCGCTGTTCATCGCGCTGTGCCGCCGTCGAAAGCTGGTCATGCTGTGAGCCCAGTACGGGAGGCAGGAACCTCCGCGAGCCATGCCGCCCGACGGGAGGCCGGAACCTCCGCGAGCCATGCCGCCCGTGCGGCCGATTCCGTGGACGCCCAGAAGCCCCGCGTGGTCAGCGGTCGGGTCATCCGCACCCGGAACGGGCGTCTCTCGCTACGGGTTCACGGCCGTGCCGTGGCTGTGACGGTGGCGCTGCTGGTCGCACTCACAACGGTCATGGGGATCACCCTCACCACCGGGGATTTCGAGTTGTCGGTCGCCGAGGTGCTCCAGGCGCTGGCCGGCAAGGGCTCGGGAGGCGCCGACTTCATCGTCAACACCATTCGCATGCCACGACTGCTGACCGCGCTGTGCGTCGGCGCGGCGCTGGCGGTCAGCGGGGCGATCCTGCAGAGCCTGACCGGCAACTCGCTGGGCAGCCCGGACATCGTCGGCTTCACGAGCGGGTCGGCGACCGGAGCGCTGGTGGTCATTGTCGTGCTGCACGGAAGCATGACCCAGATCGCGTTCGGGGCACTGGTCGGCGGGCTGGCCACGGCCGCCGTGATCTACCTGCTGGTGTTCAGCGGCGGCCTGCAGGGGTTCCGGCTCGTCGTCATCGGGATCGGTGTGAGCGCCCTGCTGCTCGCCGTCAACTCGTACCTGATCACCCGGGCGAGCTGGCAGGAGGCGCTGGAGGCGCAGGCGTGGCTGATCGGCAGCCTTGGCAACCGGAGCTGGGACCAAGCGTCCGCGGTCGGCATCCCGGTCGCGATCCTGCTCCCCCTCGCCTTCTTCCTCGCTCGCAGACTGTCCATGGTGGAAATGGGCGACGACACGGCGATGGCACTCGGCGTCGACGTGGCGCGCAGCCGACTGGTCCTGCTCGGTATCAGCGTCGCGCTGGCCGCGTTCGCCACCGCGGTAACCGGTCCCATCTGGTTCATCGCACTGGCGGCGCCGCAGATCGCCCGGAGGCTGACCCGGTCGTCCGGCCCCGCGCTGGTCCCGGCCGCCCTCATGGGCGCCGTACTGCTGGCCGGGAGCGATCTCGCGGTTCAGCGGATCTTCTCACCCGCTCTCCTCCCGGTGGGTACGGCGACCGGCACCATCGGCGGGTTGTATCTCATCTGGCTGCTGGTCATCGAGTCGCGAAAGAGCCGCGCATGACAGGAACGATCCCCCCGACAGCCCGGCTGCGGGCCGAAGACCTGACGCTCTCCTACGATCAGCGGACCGTGGCCACCTCCCTCGGTGTCGTCATACCCGACCACTCGTTCACGGTGATCGTCGGACCGAACGCCTGCGGCAAGTCCACCCTGCTCAAGGCGTTGGCACGCATGCTCAAGCCCAAGGCGGGAGAGGTCTATCTCGACGGGGCCGCCATCTCCTCCTATCGCTCCCGCGAAGTCGCGCGCAGGCTCGGCCTGCTCCCGCAGACGTCGACCGCGCCGGGTGGCATCACGGTGGGAGACCTGGTGGCCCGTGGCCGCTATCCGCACCAGCGGATGCTGAAGCAGTGGTCCGCGGAGGACGAGGCCGCCGTGGCCGAGGCGATGCGGCAGACCGGCGTACTCGAGCTCGCCGAGCGGCCCGTCGATGACCTCTCCGGCGGCCAACGGCAACGGGTATGGCTGTCCATGGTGCTGGCGCAGCAGACGAACATCCTCCTGCTGGACGAACCGACCACCTACCTGGACATCGCACACCAGGTCGAGGTGCTGAACCTGTGCGCCGATCTGCATGAGCACAAGGGGCACACGATCGTCGCTGTGCTGCACGACCTCAATCAGGCATGCCGCTATGCCAGCCATCTGGTGGTGATGCGGGCCGGCGGCACGGTCGCCGCGGAAGGCGACCCGGCCACGGTCATGACCGCCGAGCTGATCGAGGACGTGTTCGGCCTGCCCTGCCGGATCATCGACGACCCGGAGACCGGCACGCCGCTGATGGTGCCCACGGCTCGCAAGCGCCCTGCCATGGCAGGCGACGCCCGTGCAGAAACCCCCTAGGGACGGACTGCCCATGCTCTGTACGAGGCTGACGAACGCCCACATCGTCACCATGGACCCGGACCACCCCGTCGCCCACGACCTGGGCATCTGGCGCGGCCGGATCGTGGGCCTGGACGACGCGGTGACCTCGCTTCCCGCACGTGAGGTGATCGACCTACAGGGCGCGACCGTGCTGCCCGGCTTCATCGACAGCCATGTGCACCTGGCCTGGACCGGTTTGAGGGCGAGTACCCCGAGCGTCGCACCCTGCCGGCGGGTCGAGGACGTGCTCGCCGTCGTGGAAGAGGCCGTCTCCCGGAAGTGTTCGCGGGGCGCCTGGGTGGACATCGCCGGGTACGACCAGCGGGCCCTGGGGCGCCATCTGACCGCTGCCGAGCTCGACCGGGTCAGCTATGGGCGCAAGGTGTTCCTGATGCACGACTCGGGACACGCCTGCGTGGTCAACAGCGCCGTCCTGGACCTGCTCCCCGCCGACATTCCACATCAGGACGGCTTTCTCGCCGAGAGCGCCATGACCGCCGCACGACGACTGCGTCTGCCGTACTCCCAGGGGGAGCTCGCGGACGCGATCGAGCGTGCGGCCCGGACCTGTCTCGCGGAGGGGGTGACGGCCTGCGCCGAGGCGGGCATCGGCGGCGGCCTGCTGGGCAACAGCCCGGTCGAGCTCGGGGCCTATCAACTCCTCAGGGACCAGGGCCGGCTGCCCCTGCGGGTGCAGCTCATGGCAGCCGCGGACACGCTGCGCCCCGTCGCCTCGCACGACGCCGACGGCATACCCCGCGCCCTCGATCTCGGCCTGCGCACGGGGTTCGGCGACGACTGGCTCTCCATGGGCGCGCTCAAGATCTACACCGACGGCGGCATGATGGCCCGTACCGCCGCGCTCAGCCGCCCGTACCGCGGGATGGACCAGACCGGACAGTTCCAGGACGACCCGGAGCGCATCGCGGACACCATCGTGGACGGCCATCTCGCCGGATGGCAGCTCGCCGTCCACGCCATCGGGGACCGCGCCGCCGACCTCGCACTGGACGCTCTGGAGCGGGCACAGCACATCCGGCCGCGCCCGGACGCACGGCACCGCATCGAACACGCCGGCCTGATCCGGCCCGACCAGCTCCCCCGCTTCGCGCGACTCGGCGCGATCGCGGTGATCCAGCCGAACTTTCTGCGCTACTTCGGCGACGACTACGCGTCGATCATGGGGGAGGACAGGGCCCCTTGGCTGTACCGGGGCAAGGGGTTCCTGGACCACGGCATCACGCTGGTGGGCAGTTCCGACCGTCCCGTCACGGACGGCTCGCCGCTGCGGGCCATCCAGTTCATGGTCGAGCGTGCCTCCGAGTCGGGCCAGGTGATCGGCCCGGACGAGGGCATCACGGTCGACGACGCCCTGCGCTCCTACACCGTCGGCGGAGCCTACGCCTGCCACTGGGACGACAGCGCGGGCAGTCTCGCCCCGGGAAAGCGCGCCGATCTGGTGGTGCTGGGAGATGACCCACGGCGCGTCAGCACCTCGCACATCGGAGACATCGAAGTGGTCGCGGCGTTCGTCGATGGCCGCGAGAACGAGAAGTCGGCACTGTGAGTACGAAGGCGGACGGCATCGAGCGCTATGCCCATCTGTGGCAAGCGTCCTCGTACCCGCATCAGTGGGCCATCTGGAACACCGCCGGAGAAAGCATGGTCTTCGACAGGGAGATCAACTCCCCGGTGTACATCGACGACGAGGCGACCTTGCGTGAGGTCCTGCGCAGAATGCGTGAGGCAGGAGTACCGGAGAGCGACGACTATCCGGGCCGGCCTTGCGCGTAGGACGGTTCTGGCCGCGCCTGACTCCACACCCCGAACTGACGCCTCTGCTCCGGGGAGATGGAACGATGACCGCCCACGGCATGCTCACGCGTGCCCCGAGCAGCGGCGTGTCGGGCGCTGGGACGCCGGTCCCCCTTCGTGTGGGTTCGGATCCGCTGCCGGCGCCTTGCAAGGGCGGGGCTGGGCTGGGCCGCACCTGTGGTCCGTGCGCGTGACCGAGTACGCGGAGCGAGCCGCCGCCGACGAGTGGTTGCTCGACGGCGACGAACAGGCGCGGGCCCGAGCCTTCGTACGGAGGATCGGCTCGGAGCAGCGGTCGTGACGCACCCGCAAGGAAAGTTGGGCGTACTCGTTTTGGCAGGGAACTTAGGTGAGGCTAACCTTAAGTGATCTGTTTCTTCCCGGGTGCCGCGGTGGCCGAGCCGCCCTCCGTGCACGGTGGGACCGAAGGAAGGGAATCCCTTGATCACGGCCACCCCGCGCCTCGGCGCAGTGCCGTCACGCACCAACCTGCCTGCCCCGCTCCGTGTACGGTCCGCGCGCCGCGGGGATGCCGCCGCCCTCGCGGCACTGTCCCGGCCGTTCGTACGCTCGGGAGCGCTGCGTGAGCGATCCCTTTCCCTCTACGCTTCGGACGCGACCGACTTCCTGGTGGTGGAGGCCCACGGCGGAACCCTCGACGGCTGTCTGGGCCTGCGTGTTCACCCCGCCGATCCGGCCCGCGGCCGCGGGCCCACGGGCGTGCTGTACAACTTCTGCGTCTCGCCGCGCAGGCAGGGCTGTGGGGTGGGAGCTCAGCTCCTGCGCGCGGCGCTGGCCCAAGCGACCGCCCAATCGCTGTGTGCCCTGTTCACCGCGACGACCGGTGGTGGCGACCTGTTCATCCGGTTCGGCTTCGCGCCCGCTTCTGCGGGTCTCGCACCAGCGGCCTGGGCGAACTCCCTGGACCCCCACCGTAATTCGCGGGTCCTTGCCCGCATGCTCTGACCACGCCGTGGCCGACGGGCTGGTCCGGAAACCTGCGTCCGGACCAGCCCGCCGACCGATGCGCTCTCAGGCGTCGAGGATGCCCGGCAGCGCCGCGATCAGCTCGTCCACCTGCGTCTCGCGGACCGTCAGCGCCGGAGCCAGCCGCACCGTCGTGGGGCCGGTGGCATTGACGAGGAAGCCGGCGTCCTGCGCCGCCTTCTGTACGCGTGGTGCGACCGGTTCGGTGAGGACAACGCCGAGCAGCAGCCCCGCGCCCCGGACATGGCTCACCAGGGGATGCTTCAGACCCTCGACGCCGCACCGCAGCCGCTCGCCCACGCGCGCGACATGGGCGAGGAGCCCCTCGGTCTCGATGGTCTCCAGTACGGCGATCCCGGCCGCGCAGGCCACCGGGTTGCCGCCGAAGGTCGAGCCGTGCTGACCCGGTGTCAGCAGGTCGGCTGCCGCGCCGAACGCCACGGTGGCGCCGATCGGCAGCCCCCCGCCCAGCCCCTTGGCCAGCGTCACCACATCCGGGTCCGCGCCCTCCACCGCCTGATGTGCGAACCAGCGACCGGTGCGACCGATCCCGGTCTGGACCTCGTCCAGTACGAGCAGCGTGCCGGTGGCCCGGGTGATCTCACGGGCCGCGCGCAGATACCCCTCGGGTGCCGGGAGCACACCGGCCTCACCCTGCACCGGCTCGATGAAGACGGCCGCCGTCTCCTCAGTGACCGCCGCCCGCAGCACCGCCGCGTCACCGAACGGCACATGGGACACCTCGCCCGGCAGCGGCAGGAACGGTCCACGTTTCGCGGGTTGCCCCGTGAGGGCAAGCGCGCCCATGGTGCGGCCGTGGAAGCCGCCCCGGGTCGCGACCAGACGCGGCCGCCCCGTTCGTCGGGCGATCTTGAACGCCGCCTCGACCGCTTCCGTCCCGGAGTTCGAGAAGAACACCCGTCCCGGCCTTCCCATCAGCCGCAACAGCTGTTCGGCCAGCGCGACCGGAGGCTCGGCGACGTACAGATTGGAGACGTGACCCAGCCGGGCGATCTGGGCGCTCACTGCCGACACCACAGTGGGGTGGGCGTGCCCCAGCGTGTTCACGGCGATCCCGCCGGTGAAATCGAGGTATGCGCGCCCGGACTCGTCCCATACGGTGCTGCCCTCGCCCCTGACCAGAGCCAGCGGCGGAGTGCCGTAGTTGTCCATCATCACGGCACGCCAGCGATCCGTGAGGACTGGGCGGTCCGCTGTCTCGGCGGTCATGCGTCGCCTTCCTCGTCCGGAACCACGGTGGTGCCGGAGTGGTCGTCGCCGGTGAAGACCCCCCGCAGCAGTGTGTGCGGCACCCGGCCGTCCAGCACGTGTGTCATGGGCACGCCCGCTCGAACGGCCTGCAGGCATCCCTCCATCTTGGGGAGCATCCCGCCCGCCAGCTCCGGCAACATTTTCTCCAGCTCATCCGCCGTCAGGCGGTCGATCACCTCGGTGCTGTGCGGCCAGTTCGCGTACAGCCCTTCGACATCGGTGAGCATCAGCAGCTTCTCCGCGCCGAGGGCCACCGCCATGGCCGCCGCCGCGAGGTCGGCGTTGACGTTGTAGACCTCGCCGTCCGCACCCCGCGCAACGGGGGAGACCACCGGGATACGGCCCTGCTCCAGCAGCGCCCGCACGGTGTGCGGGTTCACCTCGACGATGTCGCCGACCAGCCCGATGTCCACCGGCTCGCCGTCCACCCAGGCCGGCCGCCGCACGGCCGTCATGGTGTGCGCGTCCTCGCCCGACATCCCCACCGCGAACGGCCCATGGCTGTTGATGAGTCCGACCAGCTCCCGCTGGACCTGACCTGTCAGCACCATCCGGACCACGTCCATGATTTCCGGAGTGGTCACCCGCAGCCCCGCCTCGAAGCGGACCTCCAGGTCGAGCCGGCCCAGCAGCGCACTGATCTGCGGCCCGCCGCCGTGTACGACGACAGGGCGCAGCCCCGCGTGCCACAGCGCCACCACGTCCTGGGCGAAGGTCCGCTTCAGGTTCTCGTCCACCATGGCGTTGCCGCCGAACTTGATCACGACCGTCCGGC
Organism: Streptomyces sp. NPDC048479; assembly: GCF_040651435.1. Lineage (NCBI taxonomy): Bacteria > Bacillati > Actinomycetota > Actinomycetes > Kitasatosporales > Streptomycetaceae > Streptomyces > Streptomyces sp. NPDC048479. The sequence continues at coordinate 188,540 of NZ_JBEZKA010000014.1, read as the reverse complement.
CCCGGAACTCCTCCGGCGCGTGGGGCGCGACGCGTGGCTTCACCTGTGCTGCGACATCTGCCGCGACCCCGCTCACGAGCTGTACGCGCTGTTCTCGTGGACGTACTCGGCGGTGAGGTCATTGGTCCAGATCACCGCTGATGCGTCCCCGGAGCGCAGATCGATCGTGATCGTGATCCGACGCCCCGACAGGTCGACCTTGTCGCGGGACTCGCCCGCCGCGCCGTCCCGGCACACCCAGACGCCGTTGATGGCCACATCCAGGCGGTCGGGGTCGAACACGGCGGACGTCGTACCGATCGCCGACAGCACCCGGCCCCAGTTCGGGTCCTCCCCGTGCAGCGCGCACTTGAGCAGATTGTTCCTGGCCACGGACCGGCCCACCGTCACGGCGTCCCCCTCCGAGGCCGCGCAGATGACCTCAACCTCGATCTCCTTGGAGGCGCCCTCCGCGTCCGCGACCAACTGCCGTGCCAGATCCAGGCATACGCTGTGCACCGCATCGGCGAAGGCGTCCGGATCGGGCGCGACCCCGGAGGCGCCCGACGCGAGCAGCAGCACGGTGTCGTTGGTGGACATGCAGCCGTCCGAGTCCACCCGGTCGAATGTGGTACGGACCGCCTCCCGCAGCGCGGAGTCGAGCGCCGCCCCGGTCACATCGGCGTCCGTCGTGAGCACCACAAGCATGGTGGCCAGCCCGGGCGCGAGCATGCCGGCGCCCTTCGCCATACCGCCCACCGTCCAGCCCGGTCCGGCGACCACCGCCGTCTTGTGCACCGAATCCGTCGTCCTGATCGCGACGGCCGCCTCCACGCCCCGCTCGGGCGACAGCCGCCCGGCGGCAGCGTCAACTCCCGCCGTGACCCGGTCCATCGGCAGCGGGACGCCGATGAGTCCGGTGGAACACACCGCGATCTCGTCCGGACCCACCCCCACGGCCCGCGCTGTGTGTTCGGCCATCACCCGCGTGTCCTCTGCGCCCGCGGGTCCTGTACACGCGTTGGCGCCACCGGAGTTGAGGACGACCCCGGAGATCCGGCCGCCGGCCAGCACCCGCCGGGACCAGCGGACCGGAGCGGCCTGGACCCGGTTGGAGGTGAACACCCCGGCAGCTGCGCGCGACGGACCGCGGTTCACCACCAGGGCCAGGTCGGGCTCACCGGACTCCTTGATCCCGGCGGCCACACCGCTCGCGAGGAATCCCTGTGCAGCAGTCACGGTCACGGAGCCACTCCATTCGTGGGCAGGCCCAGCCGTTCCGGCAGGCCGAGGGCGACATTCATGCTCTGCACCGCGCCACCCGCGGTGCCCTTGGTAAGGTTGTCGATCGCGCTCACGGAGATCAGGCGACCGGTCTGCTCGTCCACCGCCACCTGCACCTGCGTGGTGTTGGAGCCGAGTACGGCGGCGGTCGACGGCCACTGCCCGGACGGCAGCAGCCGGACGAACGGCTCGTCGGCGTAGGCGGCTTCGTACGCCGCCCGCACCTCGCGGGTACCGGCGCCGGCTCCCGGACGCAGGCGCGCCGAGCACGTGGCGAGGATGCCTCGGGCCATCGGTGCCAGGGTCGGCGTGAACGACACGGCCACCCGCTCGCCCGCAACTCGCGACAGGTTCTGCGTCAGCTCCGGTGTGTGCCGGTGGCCGCCGCCGACTCCGTACGGGCTCATCGAGCCCATCACTTCGGAGCCGAGCAGATGGGGTTTGGCCGCGCGGCCGGCTCCCGAGGCTCCGCTCGCCGCGACGATCACCGCCTCCGGCTCCACGAGGCTCGCGGTGAAGGCCGGGTACAGCGCCAGGGTCACCGCGGTCGGATAGCAGCCGGGTACGGCGACCCGGGTCGCGCCCTTCAGCTCTGCACGCGCCCCCGGGAGTTCGGGCAGTCCGTAAGGCCAGGTGCCGGCATGAGTGGAGCCGTAGAACCGCTCCCAGTCGACCGGGTCGCGCAGCCGGAAGTCCGCGCCGCAGTCCACAATCAGCCTTTCGGCGCCCAACTGATCGGCGAGCGTTGCCGACTGGCCGTGTGGCAGGGCCAGGAACACCACGTCGTGCCCGGCGAGCGACGCGGCCGAGGTCTCCACGAGTACCCGGTCCGCGAGCGCGGCCAGGTGGGGCTGTACCTCTCCGAGCGTGCGGCCCGCACTGCTGTGCGCGGCCACCACCCCGATCTCCACGCCGGGATGTGACACCAGCAGGCGCAGGATCTCCCCTCCTGCGTAGCCGCTCGCTCCGGCCACCGCGACCCGTACCGTCATGTTCTCCGTCTCTCCTCGTGCCTGCTCGACACCTGGCCGATTCCCGGCCGTGAATTCTGATGAACCGTCATGCGCCGTGTGTCGCCCTGCCGATCAGGAGGTCGCGCAGCAGTCCGTCGGTGGTGGACACCACGCCACTGCGCGAGGCCCACCGCAGCGCCATGGCGTGTTCCTCGGCGGAGAAGTCGGCCATCGCGTCGGCGACGACGAAGGGCTGGATGTCGTTCATGAAGGCATCCGCTGCCGTCAGCAGGACGCCGAGATGCGCGTACACACCACAGACGATCAGCTGGTCGCGGCCCGTGGATCGCAGCAATCGGCCGAGATGGCTGCGGAGAAAGGCGTTGTGGCGCACGTTGGCCAGCAGATGTTCGCCGGGTCGGGGAGTCAGCGCCGGGACGATCGCGGCGGCGTCGGGCTCCGGGCCGATTCCCGGACCCCAGATGTCGGTCAGCAGTCCGCGTTGGTCGGGAGGCTGAGCAGCCGGTTCGGCGCTGAAGACGACCGGCATGCCGAGCGTGCCCGCGAGTTCGCGCAGGGCGGCGATGTTGTCGACGAGCTCCACCACGGGGGAGCGTCCCGCCGGAAACGCCCGGACGAAGTGGTTCTGCATGTCATGGACCAACAGCGCGGCCCGTGCCGGATCGATGGTCCAGGGAACGCACGACGGAGGGATCGCGGAGCGGTCGGGCATGGGATAGGAGCCGATGACCGGCAAGCCCATGGGCGATCTCCTCCCTGATGACATGTGCGCCTGGTCCGGGCCACGGGCGCGCGGCGCCTCGGTGCCGTGCGAACCCCTGAATCGAGGCCTGGCGTAGGCAGGGCGCGGCGGCCGAGGCAGGACTCCACCCACTCCGTCGGGCACTTAGCTTAGCCTAACCTAAGCATCCGTGGGCCGGCCTCGGCTGCCCGGTCAAGCCGCGCATCAGTAACCCGGCGCGCGCAACCGCTCCCCGTAACCATGTCTCGCCCGCGATTGCTGCACGGTGTCCGGGACATGTACGACTGCGCACGCTGCAGATAAAAGCCACCTCGTAACGGCGGTGGTGCGGGTGACGGCGACGGTCAATCACCGGGCGTCAGTTGTGCTGCGTGATCCTCGGGAGCGCTGCCGGGGGTGCCGGCCGTCGAACGTCCGCCGGGCAGCAGGAGAGTGAGGTTCGGAGCCGAAACTCCCCGGATTCTCCCCCCTGTTCATCCCAGGTTCTGGTGGAGGAGTGTGCTTCGGCCCGCACCGTTGCTCGTGAAGACCGGGCGCTGGACCCGATAACCTGGGAAAATGCTCATGGAAGTCACCGCGACCCGCTACGTCACACCCCTACGGGAGGGCGGATCACTGCCTGGAATTGTCGAGGCCGACGATTTGGGCACCTACGTCATGAAGTTCACCGGCGCGGGACAGGGCCGCAAGACGCTGGTCGCCGAGGTCATCTGCGGACAGCTGGGCCGTCGGCTCGGGCTGCGGGTTCCCGAGCTGGTCAGCATCCAGCTGGACCCGGTCATCGGTCTCGGCGAGCCCGACCAGGAGGTGCAGGAGCTGTTGAAGGCGAGCGGCGGGCTGAACCTCGGGATGGACTTCCTGCCCGGTTCGCTCGGGTTCGATCCGCTCGCCTACGAGGTGGACGCGGCCGAGGCCGGCAGAGTCGTCTGGTTCGACGCGCTGATCAACAACGTCGACCGCTCCTGGCGCAATCCCAACATGCTGGTGTGGCACGGCGACCTGTGGCTCATCGACCACGGCGCCACCATGATCTGGCATCACAACTGGCCGGGCGCCCAGGCCTCCGCCGCCAAGCCCTACGACGCCTCGGACCACGCCCTCGCTCCCTTCCGCCCCGATATCGCGTCGGCCGCCGCCGAGCTCGCTCCGCTCGTCACCGAAGAGCTGCTGACCGAGGTCGCCGCCGACGTCCCCGACGAGTGGCTGGTCGACGAGCCGGGCTTCGAGTCCACCGATGAGGTGCGCCGTGCCTATGTCGAGGCGCTGCTGCCGCGCGCCGCGACGATCCACACGCGCATCAGCCTGGATGCTCCGACCAAGGACAGGCCCTCGCAGGCCCCGGGCTGGCTGACCGATCACCTCACGCCGTGGCCGCACGCCACCAAGCAGGACCGGGGCGGCGTCAAGTGAGTGAGCGCGATGTCTTCGAGTACGCGCTGCTGCGCGTGGTGCCGCGCGTCGAGCGCGGCGAATGCTTCAACGCGGGTGTGGTGGTCTACTGCCGTGCCAAGTCCTTCGTGGCCGCCCGTACCCATCTGGACGAGGAGAAACTCAAGGCGCTGGACCCCCGCGCCGATGTCACCGGTGTGCGTGCCGCGCTGCATGCCGTCGAGGGCGTCTGCCGCGGCGGCGAGGACGCGGGCCAGGCCGCGCGGGACGATGCCGGACGCCGCTTCCGGTGGCTGATCGCACCGCGCTCCACCGTCGTACAGCCGGGCCCGGTCCACACTGGACTCACGGCCGATCCCCAGGCCGAGGTGGAGCGGCTGCTCGACCTGCTGGTGCGCTGACGGTGCACCAGTGGTGTGCTGAGGGACGGCTCGCCAGGATGTGACATGCGCCGTTGGTCCCCGGTGCCGTTGACACCGCGTGCCAGGCCTTCTAGCGTCTCGACTGCTGAAGGTACTAAGCGGTCGCTCAGCGATCGAGGGCCGACGGCAGAGGGTTTCCAGAGTTTCCAGGGCGAGGAGAACCAGCATGTCCACCACCGAGCAGCGCGTCGCCGTCGTGACCGGGGGCGCGCGCGGCATTGGCGCCGCCACCGCGGTACGGCTGGCGGCGGAAGGCCGCGCTGTAGCCGTGCTCGACCTCGACGAGGCGGCCTGCAAGGACACCGTCGAGAAGATCACCGCGGCGGGCGGCAAGGCCCTCGCGGTCGGCTGCGACGTGTCCGACAGCGCCCAGGTTGAGGCCGCCGTGGCGCGCATCGCCGCCGAGCTCGGCGCGCCCACGATCCTCGTCAACAATGCGGGGGTGCTGCGCGACAACCTGCTCTTCAAGATGAGCGAGTCCGACTGGGACATCGTGATGAACGTGCATCTCAAGGGCGCGTTCCTGATGGCCAAGGCCTGTCAGAAGCACATGGTGGACGCCGGATTCGGCCGTATCGTCTCGCTCTCCTCCAGCTCGGCGCTCGGCAACCGCGGCCAGGCCAACTACTCCGCCGTCAAGGCCGGTCTGCAGGGCCTCACCAAGACCCTCGCCAAGGAGCTCGGCAAGTTCGGCATCACCGCCAACGCCGTCGCCCCCGGATTCATCGTCACCGAGATGACGGCTCAGACGGCCGCCCGCATCGGCATGGGCTTCGAGGAGTTCCAGGCCGCCGCCGCCACCCAGATCCCGGTCCAGCGCGTCGGATGGCCCGAGGACATCGCCAACGCCATCGCCTTCTTCACGGACGAGGAGGCCGGCTTTGTCTCCGGCCAGGTCATGTACGTGGCCGGCGGACCGCTCAACTGAATCGGGAGACGACGAACATGACCGCAGAGGTACAGGACAGCGGAAAGGTCGCCCTGGTCACGGGCGCGAGCCGCGGTATCGGTTACGGCATCGCGGAGGCGCTCGTCGCCCGCGGCGACCGGGTGTGCATCACCGGCCGCGGTGAGGACGCGCTCAAGGAGGCCGTGGAGCAGCTCGGCTCGGACCGGGTGATCGCCGTCGCGGGCAAGGCCCATGACGAGGCCCACCAGGCGGCCGCCGTCCAGCGCACCATGGAGGCGTTCGGCCGCGTCGACTTCCTGGTCAACAACGCCGGCACGAATCCGGTCTTCGGCCCGATCGCCGAGCTCGACCTGAATGTGGCGCGCAAGGTCTTCGAGACCAATGTGATCTCGGCGCTCGGCTTCGCGCAGCAGACCTGGAAGGCCTGGCAGAAGGAGAACGGCGGTGCGATCGTGAACATCGCCTCGGTCGCCGGCATCTCCGCCTCGCCTTTCATCGGCGCGTACGGCATGAGCAAGGCGGCCATGGTCAATCTGACCCTGCAGCTCGCGCACGAGTTCGCCCCGGTCGTACGGGTCAACGCGATCGCACCCGCAGTGATCAAGACCAAGTTCGCCCAGGCGCTCTACGAGGGCCGTGAGGCGGAGGCGGCCGCGGCCTACCCGCTGGGCCGGCTCGGAGTGCCGGAGGACATCGGCGGAGCGGCCGCCTTCCTCACCTCCGACCAGTCGGACTGGATTACAGGGCAGACACTGGTGGTCGATGGAGGTATCTTCCTGAATGCCGGTGTGCACTGACGCGCACAGAGGCGCACTGAGCCGGTTTGTTCCTGATTGAGCCAAGTGCCCCGCCGGGCCACCAGGTTGACCCGGCGGGGTGCTGCGGTATGGTCGGCCGACCCATGGCTGAACGAGGAGCGTGCACGTGTTCTACCGGACCTGTCTGCAGGCCACTGCAGCCCTAGCGTCCATATCTCTGCTGGCCGGATGCAGCCTGTTTTCGGGTGAGAGCACCGAGCGCGAGCAGAAGATTACGGTCGGTACGATGAGTGAGCCCACCACCCTCGATCCGGCCGCAGCCTGGGACGGCTCATGGGAATTGTTGAGCAATGTCTTCCAGACGCTGGTCAGCTTCCCGTCCGGCAGCGCAGCGCCGCAGCCCGACGCCGCGCAATCCTGCCGCTTCACCAACCCCAGCAACAAGGTCTTCGAGTGCGAGCTGAAGCCTGGCCTTGCCTTCTCCAACGGTGACAAGCTCGACGCAGCGGCGGTCAAGTATTCCATCGAGCGGATCCAGAAGATCGATGCGAAGGGTGGCCCCAACGGTTTGCTCGGCTCTCTCGGCAAGGTCGAGACCGCCGGCGACCGCATCGTGAAGTTCAGCCTCAAGACGGCGGACGCCACGTTCCCGTTCATCCTGGCCACGCCCGCCATGTCCATCGTCCCGCCCAAGGAGTACCCGGCGGACAAGCTCCGCGAGGACGGCGGGCTGACCGGTTCGGGGCCGTACGTCCTGAGTTCGTACAAGAAGGGCGACCGGGCAGAGCTGACCAAGAACTCCGAGTACAACGGGTTCGCCAAGCTCAAGAACGACGCCGTCGACATCCGCTACTTCCAGGACTCCGACGTGATGGTCGGAGCCCTCAAGAAGAAGGAGATCGACGCGATCTACCGTGGTCTGACCGCGGCGGAGGTCGTCAAGTTTCAGTCGAAGCAGCCGGAGTACGACCGCCTCCAGCTCGTCGAGACGGTCGGCGCCGACATCCGCTACCTCGTCTTCAACTCCAAGGACCCCATGGCGGGCAAGCTCGCCGTACGCCGTGCGATCGCCCAGGTCGTCGACCGCGACGCGCTGGTAGCCAAGGTCTACCAGGGCACGGCCGAGCCGCTGTACTCCATGGTCCCCAAGGGCATTTTCGGCCACACCACCGAGTTGTTCGACCGCTATGGCGAGCCGGATGTGAACAAGGCGAGGGCCATCCTCAAGGACGCCGGCATCACCAAGCCGGTGCCGCTGACGTTCGGGTACTCCTCCGACCGTTACGGCTCCGCCTCCAAGCCCGAGTTCGCCGAGCTCAAGCGGCAGCTCGACGCCTCCGGTCTGTTCAAGATCACGGTGGAGGGCAGGCCCGAGAAGGACTTCCAGAAGGCCTACAAGGCCGGCGAGTACCCCGTCTTCGGACGCGGCTGGTTCCCCGACTTCCCGGACCCGGACAACTTTGTTGCGCCGTTCGTCGGCGAGAAGAACGCGCTCAGTATTCCGTACCAGAGCCCCGAGATCACCGACCAGCTGCTGCCCGCGTCCCGGCGCGAGAGTGACCGCGGTGCGGTGACCAAGGAGTTCGAGCGGGCGCAGGAGATCTTCGGCGACGATGTTCGGCTGCTGCCGCTGTGGCAGGGCAAGATGTACGTCGCCTCCAGCGAGGAGATCGGCGGCGGCGAACTCGCGATCAACCCGCAGACATTCATGCAGATGTGGCAGCTGTACCGCAAGGCCAGCTGGTAGACCCCGTTGTCAGTGGCCCCCGGTAGGTTCTGTGGTCGAGAACTGATCGCATTCCGGAGGTTGTTGACGTGACCGACACCGACATGCTGCCCGAGTCCTGGCGCGGCGTCCTCGGCGAAGAGCTGCAGAAGCCGTACTTCAAGGAGCTCACCGAGTTCGTCGAGGAGGAGCGGGCCAAGGGGCCGGTCTATCCGCCGCGCGAGGAGGTCTTCGCCGCCCTCGACGCGACGCCGTACGACCGCGTCAAGGTCCTGATTCTCGGCCAGGATCCGTACCACGGAGAAGGGCAGGGGCACGGCCTCTGCTTCTCCGTGCGGCCGGGCGTCAGGACCCCGCCCTCCCTGCGGAACATCTATAAGGAGATGAAGGAGGAGCTGGGCCACCCCATCCCGGACAACGGCTATCTGATGCCGTGGGCCGAGCAGGGTGTTCTGCTGCTCAACGCGGTGCTGACGGTGCGGGCCGGTGAGGCCAACTCCCACAAGGGCAAGGGGTGGGAGAAGGTGACGGACGCGGTGATCAGCGCCGTTGCCTCCCGGCCCGACCCGGCAGTGTTCGTCCTCTGGGGCAACTACGCGCAGAAGAAGCTGCCGCTGATCGACGAGGAGCGGCATGTGGTGGTGAAGGGTGCGCACCCCTCGCCTCTGTCCGCGAAGAAGTTCTTCGGCTCCCGTCCGTTCACACAGATCAATGAGGCGGTCGCGGCCCAGGGGCACGAGCCCATCGACTGGCGGATCCCGGACCTCGGCTGAGCGTTCGCGCACCCGGCTGACAGGCTCGGGCAGGTGCCCGAGCCTGTGCGGCAATGTCAGTGGCGGCGGCTAGCGTCGTGATCTGTGGCGTCAGCACAAGCGGCTGACGCCGCGGGTCGCAATTCGCCGCACGGACGTGGGAGGCCGCAGTGATGGAGCAGCAGGAGGCGTCGGGGGACGCCGTCATGACCCGGATCGGGCAAGCGATCATGCTGCTGCACGGCGGGGACCGCGAGGAGGCGCGCAATCGCTTCGGCGCGCTCTGGTCGGAGATCGGCGAGGCCGGTGATCCACTCCACCGCTGCACGCTCGCGCACTACATGGCGGACACCCAGGACGACCCCGGCGACGAGCTCGCCTGGGACCTGCGGGCGCTGTCGGCGGCCGAGGGTCTGAGCCACGAGCGGCTGGCCCAGCACCAGGAGGCGCTCGCGGTGCGGGCCTTCTTTCCCTCGCTGCATCTCAATCTCGCGGCCGACTACGTGAAACTGCAGCGCCCCGAGGCCGCGCGGGTCCATCTCGACCGGGCGCGCGCGGCGACGGATGCCCTGGGGGACGACGGATACGAAAACGGCGTCCGTGCCGCTATCGACCGGCTGGAGCGCGGACTGCGCGGCGAGTGAGGCTCAATTCCCGTAGATATCGCGGCAGATCCGGGCCTGTTGGCCGTCGGGCGGCAACCGGCCGTACTCCTCGCCCAAGGCGCAGATGTCGGGCCGGGCGGCCGGCAGGACCGGTGGTACAGGCGCCGGGGCGGGCGGCTTCACGGTCCGGGGTTTCGGCGGCCACGGCCTTGGCCGCACGCGCGGCACATGTCCGATGGCGGGCGGCGACGGGGGAGCGGTGGTCCCGGCCGGAAGCGACCCGGCCGCAGAAGGGGGCTCAAGGACCTCGCGGGCCGGGCCCTGCACAATCTGCGGCTCCACGACCTGCGCAGGCCTGCCGGCCGGCGCAGGCGGTGGTGCGGGCGCGCGCGGCGGCTCGACGGCAACACAGCCGGTGACGGCCCAGGCGGCCACTCCTACCAGGACCTTTGCGGCGGTTCTTGTTCGGTGCACCCGCGCAACTCTGCTGTGCACGGGGGCACGTTCACCGGCGTACCGGCTCATAATGGCCCGCACGGGTGACGCCGGTCAGTTGCCGGTGGTGTGCCGTCGGCCGGCGTCATTCGCTGTCATTCGCCGGTCGCTCCGTCGATCCGCTCGCGGAGGAGGTCGGCGTGGCCGTTGTGGCGCGCGTACTCCTCGATCATGTGCGTCATGATCCACCGCAGGTTGAAGGTCTCTCCGCTGCGGTGCTTGCCCGTACCCACATCGTCGAGCGTCCGGGAGGCGGCGAGCTCACGGGCCCGTACGATCTCGGCCTGCCAGGCCGCGTACGCCTCGGCATAGGTGTCCTGCTCCGTGGCGTGGAAGTCGCCGTCGCGGTCGTCGTTGGAGTAGAGGTACTCGAGGCCTTCCCCGGCCAGGATGTTGCGGAACCAGCCACGCTCGACCTCCGCCATGTGCCGTACGAGTCCGAGCAGCGAGATCTCGGAGGGCGGCACGGACAGCTGCCGCAGCTGCTCGTCGTTCAGGCCGGCGCACTTCATTTCCAGGGTCTCGCGGTGGTATTCGAGCCAGCCCTCCAACATGTCGCGCTCGCCCGCGGTGGTGGACGGTTCGGTGCGTTCAGGTGTCGTCATGGCGATCATCCTGAACCACGCGACGCGGTGTCGCCACGGCTTATCCGCCGAGCATCCCCCGCAGTTGCTCACGGAATCCGGTGCGCAGCTCCGCCGGTTCCGGGACGGCCGCGTGGTACGACCCCGCCGCGCAGGAGAACATCAACCCCTCGCACCAGGCCGCCAACGACAGTGCGTGGCGCTCCGGTTCGGTGGAGCCTGCCGCGGCCATCAGCGCTTTGAGCGGCTCGCGGAACTGGCTGCCGGTCGCGTCGTAGAACTCTCGCAGCTCCGGCCGGCGGGTGGCCTCGAGGGCCAGTTCGTAGCGGGAGACGAGCAGTTCGCGATGGCGGGTCAGATAGCGGTGCAGCGCGAGCGCGAGTGCGTCGACCAGGCCGTCCATGCCGCCGTCCGGTACGGGCAGCTCGTCCGGGGTCAGGACGGCCGCCTCACGCTCCGCCAGCCGCCGTACCGCGGTTTCAAGGAGCGCCTGCCGGGTGCGCGCGTAGTTGGACGTCGAGCCCTGCGGGAGCCCGGCGGCCTCGTCCACCGCCCGGTGGGTGAGCCCGCGCATCCCGCGCTCGGCGAGCAGTCTCAGCGCGGCGTCGGCGATCAGTTCGGCACGGGAGGTGCTCGTGGGGGTGCGTGCGGCCATGAGCTCAACCTACCGCTTCAACTACAGCTGTAGTACGGTGAGCGTGTCACTACAGATGTAGTTGCCGCATCAGGCATCACGTGCGGCAGTGCTTCAACGCATCGAGGAGGCGTCATGTCCGGACCACGAGCCGTTGTCATCGGAAGCGGAATCGGCGGACTGACCGCCGCCGTGGCCCTGCGCCTGTCCGGCTGGCAGGTCACCGTCCTGGAGCGCGCCGCATCCCTTGAACCGGTCGGCGCCGGCATCGGCCTCGCCCACCACGCGGCGCCCGACGGCGACCTGGCCGCCGGCCTCGCCGCATACAGGGCCGAGCGGCTGCCGCGCACCGCCGCCGTCGTCCGCAAGTCCGCGCAGATCGCCAGGCTGATGTCCCTGACCAGCACTCCGGCCGTCGCGGTGCGCAACACCCTGATGTCCGCGGTCTCCCGGTTCGGCCCCGGCCTCGTCCTGCGGACCTTCGACGGCATCGCCGACTGGCAGCCGCCGCAGCGCACGTATGCTGCCGGAGCACAGGACGTACCAGAAGCACAATCGGCACAGCGCCAAGGGAGGCCCCTGTGAAGGTCGGCTGCATCGGGCTCGGCGACATCGCGCAGAAGGCCTATCTGCCGGTGCTCACCACCCTGCCCGGGGTGGAACTGCATCTGCAGACCCGCACGCCGGCCACCCTGTCACGGGTCGCCGAGACCCATCACATCCCCGCCGAGCGGTGCCACACGGACCTCGGCTCCCTCCTCGCCGAGGACCTGGACGCCGCCTTCGTGCACGCTCCGACCTCCACCCACGCCGAGATCGTCACCCGGCTCCTGGAGGCCGGAGTGGCGACGTACGTCGACAAACCGCTCGCGTACGAACTGGCCGACTCCGAGCGACTGGTGGGCCTCGCCGAGGAGCGCGGCACCAGCCTGGCCGTCGGCTTCAACCGCCGTCTCGCGCCCGGCTACGCCCAGTGCCTGGAGCACCCGCGCGAGCTGATCCTGATGCAGAAGAACCGTGTCGGCCTCGCCGAGGACCCGCGCACCCTCGTCCTCGACGACTTCATCCATGTAGTCGACACATTGCGCTTCCTGGTCCCGGGACCGGTCGACCACACCGACGTAAGGGCGCGGATCGTCGACGGACTGATGCACCATGTCGTGCTGCAGCTCTCCGGCGACGGATTCACCGCCATCGGGACGATGAACCGTAAGAGCGGCTCCACCGAGGAGATCCTCGAGGTGTCGGGACACGACAGCAAGCGGGAGGTCCGCAACCTCGCGGAGATCGTCGACCACAAGGGTCAGCCGAGCGTACGGCGGCGCGGCGACTGGGTGCCCGTCGCCAGGCAGCGCGGCATCGAACAGTCAGTGGTCTCCTTCCTCGACGCCGTACGGGCCGGAAAACTGCTCACCGCGCAGGATGCGTTGCGGACTCATGAGCTGTGTGAACGGGTGGTGCGGCAAGCCCTGGAGCAGGCCGCCTGAGGGCCCGCGTACCCTCGGTGGCGCACACGGCCGCGAGGACGGCGAGCGCTGCGTAGACCGGCCAGTCGCCGAACCTGACATACAGCGTCGTGCCGCGGGCCAGCGGGACGTCGTAGAAGGCGCTGGTGCTGCTGTCCGTACCGAGGAGGCCGCCGACCCGGTCACCGCCGGGACCGTACACCGCACTGACGCCGGTGAGCGTCGCATGGACCATCGGACGCCCGCTCTCCGCCGCCCGCAGCGCCGCCAGCGAGGCGTGCTGTTCCGGCGCCCAACTCCCCTGGAACGACGAGGTCGCCGACTGCGCGATCAGCAGCTGCGCGCCGTCCCGGGTGAGCCGCCGGCTCATATCGGGGAACGCCGACTCGAAGCAGACCAGCGGCCCGAGCCGCAGTCCGCCCTCCCCGTCGCCGGGCAGCACCATCACCACCGGGCGGCTGCCCCGCAGGCGGTCCTCGCCTGCGGCCTTGCCCACCGAGGTCGCCCAGCCCAGCAGCGTACGGGCCGGTATGTACTCACCGAAGGGCACCAGCCGCATCTTGTCGTAGCGGTCGCCCGTCGGACCCTGCGGACCGACGAGGACAGAGCTCTTGAAGATTCCCGCCCGGCCCGAGGGGTCCTCGCGCCGGGCGTCCACGTTGACCAGCACGTCGGCGCCGACGGCGCGCGAGAGCACGGCGAGCCGTGCCGCTAGATCGGGGCGTTCGCGCAGATCCGCGCCGACACTGCTCTCGCCCCAGACCACCAGATCGACGTCCTGGCCCGCCAGTTGACGGGTGAGCTCCTCGCTGCGGGCGAAGCGTCGGTCGACGCTGCCGATGCCGTCGACGACCCCCGGCTGCACGATCGCGATCCGGGCCCGGCCCGACTGCTCAGGGTGCGGGGCCCACATCCAGACCGCGGTTGTGGTGAGCGCGCAGACGACGCATCCGCCCACCGCCGCCGTACGGGCCTTCGGTACCGCCACCAGCACGGTGAACGCCGTATTCACCGCGAGTACCAACAGGCTCACCAGCCACACGCCACCCACCGACGCGAGCCGTAGAGCAGGAGTTACCTCCCACTGACTGGCTCCGAGCAGACCCCAGGGGCCGCCCAAACCCTCCCAGGAGCGGGCCAGTTCGATCATGAGCCAGCCCGAGGGGACAGCGGCGAGGGCAGCGGCTGCGCGGGCCGGCGACGGCGTCCCGCCGAGCAGCCACCGCACCAGCCACCCCCACGGCGCCCACATCAGCCCGAGCAGCGCCGCCAGCACCACGATGAACACATGCAGACTCGGCACCAGCCAGTGGTGGACGGCAATCATGAAACCGATGCCGCCAAGCCAACCGTCGACCGCCGCACGGCGAGCTGTGGGCGCGGACCGGACGAGGAGCATCCACGGCACCAGCGCGATATACGCGAACCACCACAGGGACGGCTCCGGGAAGGCGAGCACCGGCAGTGCCCCGGCCGCCACCGCGGCTGCGCCGCGCCACCAGCGAGACGACAGCTTCTGCCGTGAGCGCTCCCACCGATCGCGCCCGTCGCGCAGCTCCCGCCGGGCGCCCGGAATCCGCATGCCGCGCCTCCTCGTCCTGCCTCGAAGGGCCCGCGGGCAGTGTCCCCTCCAGTGTGCGGGAGCGGGACCGGCACCGACAGTGCGCCCCGGGGTGTCAGCTTCCGGCGAGTGCCCCGACGGCTCGCCGCCACTTCTCGTGGATCACCACGGTGCGCAGCCGCCAGCCTGCGTCCGTACGCAGCAGGCTGAAGGCATACCGTCCGCCGGAGACGAAGTCGTCGCCCGACTCCAGCCGCATCGGGTTCACATAGTCGGCCTGCACCTCGGCACGGTCGCCCGGATAGCCGCCCAGGTCCTGGATGTGCAGCCGCCGGTTGACGATGAGGTGCTGGCGTACGGGAAAGAGCCGCATTGTCTCCGCCATCCAGTCGGCGACCTCGGCGGCCGGGCCCTCGATACCGCCCGAGCTGCGGTAGTCCGCGCGCCCTTCGTGCGTGAACAGAGCCCGGTAGGCACCCCAGTCGGCATCGTCCACGGCCACCGCGTAACTGGTGATCAATTCATCGATGGTCAGCCGGTCCATCACGGTCGCGAGATCCACGCGCTGCGTCATCCGGTCAGTTTCGGGCAGCGCGGGCCTTACGCCAAGGGCTGTGCACGCCAGTCACCCGCTCTTGGTCAGCAAACGGTCGATCTCCGTCAGTTCGGCGGAGCCTCGCGGACCCACGGATCCGCCCGTCGGCCGCCATACTGCCCCCATGCGCATCGATTACGACCCCGCCCAGTGCGACCGCGACACCTTCTACCGGCTGCTCACCGCCACCGTCGTCCCCAGGCCGATCGCCTGGGTCTCCACCACGTCCGCGGAGGGAACGGACAACCTCGCCCCGCACTCGTTCTTCACCATCTCCTGTGTATCGCCGCCGGTTGTGCAGTTCACCTCGGTCGGCCGTAAGGACTCGCTGCGCAATATCGAGGACACCGGCGCCTTCGTGGTCAACTTCGCGCCCGAACCGCTCTTCGAGCAGATCAATGCGACGGCCACCGACTTCCCGCGCGGTATCAGCGAGTTCGACGCGGTCGGCGTCGCCCGGGAGGCGAGCCTGCGCGTGAAGCCGCCGCGCGTCGCGGCCTCACCGGTGGCGCTCGAGTGCGAGCTGCACAGCACCGTACTGCTGGGCGACTCGACCGTCGTCTTCGGCCGGGTGGTGCACGCGGCGATCAGCGAGGAGGTCATGGCGCACGGGCACCCGGAGGTGACGAGGCTCGCGCCGCTCACCCGGCTGGGCAAGAACGAGTGGGGCACGTTCGGCGGCGTACGCGAGATCGCCCGTGTCCCCTACGAGCAGTGGCAGGAGGACGCGGCCCGCTGACCGGGCCGACCGCGTCCGTCAGCTTTTGACCGCTCGCAGGACGACGAACTTCGGGTCGCTCGCGACGACTTCGCAGTTGCCGAAGAGGCGGCGCAGCTTCGCGTGGTAGCCGAGGTGGCGGTTGCCGATGACCCACAGCTCCCCTCCGGGACGCAGCACACGGCGCGATCCGCCGAACATCCGGCGGGCCGTCGCGTCCGTCGTCGCCTGGTGCGAGTGGAACGGCGGATTGTTCAGCACCAGGTCCACGGTCCCGTCCGGCACGCCGGAGAGTCCGTCTCCCACCACGAACTCCGCCTTGGCGTCCGAAGCGACGTTCTCCCGGTAGGTGGCCTCGGCCGAGGCCACCGCGGAGAACGACTCGTCGACGAACGTCACCGCGGCCTCCGGATTGGCCAGCGCGGCGGCCGTGCCGATCACCCCGTTGCCGCAGCCCAGATCCACAACCCGCTCGGCGCCGCTGCGCTCCGGCAGGCTGCGGAGGAAGAATCTCGTACCGATGTCGAGACGCTCGGCGCAGAAGATGCCCGCGTGGTTGGTGACCTTCCGGCCCGCGAGCGCGCCGACATCGGCGGGCAGCGCGTACCGCAGCGGCCAGGGGCTGGGGACCTGGGCGAGCTGCGGATCGGGCGTACAGAAGATCAGTCGCGCCTTCTTCACCGCCAGTGAGGTCCGGGTCGGACCGAGGATCCGCTCGAAGAGCTTCAGCGTGGAGGTGTGGATCTCGGCGACCATCCCCGTACCGATGACGACGGTGTCCGGGTGGACGGCGGGCGCGAGACGGTGCAGCTGGTCCTCCAGCAGCGCGAGACTCTTGGGCACCCGGATCAGCAGTACGTCGATCCGCTCCGGCGGCAGCTCCCTGACCGACAGCAGCCGCACCGAGTCCGGGTCGATCCCGTTGCGGGCAAGATTCGCCCGGGTCGCCTGCTGGCCGAGGAAGGAGTCGGTGATCTGTACGGGACGGTGCTCCGCGAGCGAGGTGACCAGGGCGCCCCACCGGTCGCCGACGACGACCACGGTGCCGGAGAGGTCCGTGGGCCCGGCGTCGTCGATCCCCTTGAGCCGCCGGAGAAGGTATTCATCGGCCGCGGACCAGGCCCGGAGCTGGTCGCGAGGATCCTCGGGGAAGCGGGCGAGGTCGAACTCGCCCCATGACGTCGTCAAACGGTTCATTGTGCGCTCAGGCTAGCCGAGTGATTCCTCAAGCCGCGTACCCCTGGTGCGCGCGGCCGCCGCGCCATTCGACGAGGTGGGGGTCGTCGAGGATCATGTCCGCGTCCTCGAGCCCGGCCCGCCGCAGGAACTCGATGAGGTCCCTGTCGCTGTGCGCGAGGCCGACGATCTCTCCGCGCACGGTGACACGCCGCCCGCCTCCGGGAGAGGGCGGATCCACGACGATCGGTGCCTGCCAGGCCATGTCCCCAGAGTGCCCCGGTGCCGCCGGGACCGCAGGTCGAGGGGTACGGGTCCGCATTCAGGCGGCGGGCTGGACGTCCTCGAGTGCCGCCGCGGCCCACTCCACCACGAGCGCCTCGTACTCCTGCCGCCGGTCGTCGGGGAGCTCCCCGTCCGCCCACAGCTCACGGATCCGGGTGTTCAGCTCGGTGGCGGACAACGCAGCTTCCGACTCGCGGGGAGAGGGGGACATGCCCACCAAGGTACGGTCTCGGTATGACGGCCGTCTTCACCGCGACCGGAAGCATCAACCGGCCGACTCACCCGCGTGCGGGCTCAGCGCATCCGTGCCGACCAGGATGAACAGCACGATTCCCAGCAGGATCCGGTAGATCACGAACGGCATGAAACTCTTCGTAGTGATGAACTTCATGAACCACGCGATCACCGCGTAGCCCACCGCGAAGGCAATGATCGTCGCGAAGATCGTCTGCGGCCAGGACACATGCCCGCTCTGGCTCGCGTCCTTCAGCTCGAAGACACCGGAGGCCAGGACGGCCGGGATGGCCAGCAGGAACGAATAGCGTGCCGCCGCCTCACGGGTGTAGCCCATCAGCAGACCACCGCTGATCGTGGCGCCCGAGCGGGAGACGCCGGGGATCAGGGCCATCGCCTGGCAGACGCCGTAGATCAGACCGTCCTTGACGCTCAGCTCCTGGAGGGTCTTGCGCTCCTTGCTGGCGCGGTGCTTGCCGCCCGTCTCGTCACGGGCGGCCAGACGGTCGGCGATGCCGAGGACGATGCCCATCACGATCAGGGTCGTTGCGATCAGCCGCAGATCACGGAAGGGGCCCTCGATCTGGTCCTTGAATGTGACGCCGAGCACACCGATCGGGATCGAGCCGATGATGACGAGCCAGCCCATCTGGGCGTCGTGATCGCTGCGCATCTCTTTGTTCATCAGCGAACGGGACCAGGCGGAGATGATCCGGACGATGTCCTTGCGGAAGTAGATGAGGACAGCGGTTTCCGTCCCGATCTGAGTGATAGCCGTGAACGCCGCGCCCGGGTCGTGCCAGCCGGCGAACGCGGCCGTGAGCCGCAGATGCGCGCTGGAGGAGATCGGAAGGAACTCGGTCAGCCCCTGGACGAGCCCGAGGATGAATGATTCGAACCAAGACATCGAAAACTACGCCACCCAAGAAATGATCACGGTCTGACGGCGCGTAGCGTTCCCGATCATGCGCCAGTTGTGAGGCAGCGTAGCGTCCTTGGGTGAACCGGAATGCCGCAGCCCCTGGGGGATCCCACGGGGGCACCCTCAGTTGGCGTCCGGCCCCGTCCGCCGCGACGCTTCCGGGGCGGCTGCGCCCGTGGCTCGGTGGTCTTCAGCGGTAGCCGCGCCGCGCAGCCCGTGACGCTTGCGCCAGGCGATCACGGCCGCGCCCGCCCCGGTCAGCACGATGAAACCCATCGCGATCAGGAACGCCGGTGACGTCGGCGAACCCGCCCGGCTGCCCGCCACCACATAAGCCGCTGTGTTCGGGACCGAGCCCAGGCCCGTCGCCAGCAGGAAAGGCATGTAGCCCATGCGGGACACGGCCGCGCAGTAGTTGGCCGCGGCGAACGGCACACCCGGGAAGAGCCTCAGCGCCAGCATCGAACGGAAGCCGTGCCGGCTCAGCTGACTGTCGGCGGCCTTCAGCCAGCGGCCCCGCAGCAGCGGCCGCAGCGCGTCCTGGCCCAGCACCCGGCCGAGCATGAACGCGATACCTGCCCCCAGCACCGTCCCGGCCAGCGCCGAGACGAAACCGGCCTGCGAGCCGAAGAGCGCTCCCGCCGCCAGGTTCAGCAGCGGCCTCGGTACGAACGCCGCCGTGCACGCCCCGTACGCGACACCGAACATAACGACCGCGGCGCCGCCGCTCAACTGCGGCGGCCAGCCTGCCGAGAGCAGCCGCTGCGGCTCGTACAGCACCACCGTCACCGCCGCCGCGGCAAGCACGGCCACGAGCAGCGACAGCCGCGACCACGGCGAGAACAGCGCCCTGGTACAGCGGATGGCGAGGCCGGCGGACGGCCTGGGGACGGGCTCGAGCATCCGGGGAGACTAACCGACACAGGGATGTGATCGCCGTAATGTGAGCCTGATGGGCCCGGGCTGCTCGTCCGGCTTGCTGCCGGTGCCCGCCGGCCCGTCGTCACAGTCACCCGGTGGGACACCGTCGACGCGCTCGCCTCGCACGTCGACGGCCCGCTGGTGATGCGGACGCGGTGAGCGACTTCGTCGACGGCGCCCGCGACCGGCTCTCGACTGTCCGCCCGAGAAGCCACGAAGCGCCTCTGACCTGCTGAACTCCCGTACGCGGAAAACCATTCGACGCGGCCACGGCCGTAGGCGAATATCAACGACATGTTCCGGTACGCCTTCCTCGCAGCGCCGTCCGCAGTCGCGGACGCGCCGAAGGCTGCCGCATTCCCCGCAGCGGTCGCAGCCGCTGCCGCAGCGCCCCTCGACGGCGCCCGAAGCTGACCCTTCCCGGATCGTCCGGCGGACCCCACAGGGGGAGGGTCGGCAAGGCCCAGGGGTCCCATCACGCTTCGAGTTCCGAGGAAGACCGAGGGAATCAGCCATGCCCAAGACGGCATACGTACGCACCAAGCCGCACCTCAACATCGGCACCATGGGCCACGTCGACCACGGCAAGACCACGCTGACCGCCGCCATCACCAAGGTCCTCGCCGAGCGCGGGACCGGCACCTTCGTGCCCTTCGACCGGATCGACCGGGCCCCCGAAGAGGCCCTGCGCGGCATCACCATCAACATCGCGCACGTCGAGTACGAGACCGACACCCGGCACTACGCGCATGTGGACATGCCCGGCCATGCCGACTACGTCAAGAACATGGTGACGGGAGCCGCCCAGCTGGACGGGGCGATCCTCGTCGTCTCCGCGCTCGACGGCGTCATGCCGCAGACCGCCGAGCATGTCCTGCTCGCCCGCCAGGTGGGCGTCGACCACATCGTCGTCGCCCTCAACAAGGCGGACGCGGGCGACGACGAGCTCACCGACCTGGTGGAGCTGGAGGTCCGCGAGCTGCTGACGGCCAATGGCTACGGAGGTGACGCCGCACCGGTCGTCAGGGTCTCCGGGCTGAAGGCGCTGGAGGGCGACCCCCGCTGGACCGCCGCCGTCGAGGCGCTGCTCGACGCCGTCGACACCTATGTGCCGATGCCCGTCAGGTACACGGACGCGCCGTTCCTGCTCCCGGTGGAGAACGTCCTCACCATCACCGGGCGAGGCACGGTCGTCACCGGCGCCGTCGAGCGCGGCACCGTCCGCGTCGGCGACCGCGTACAGGTACTCGGCGCGGACACGGAGACGGTGGTCACCGGGCTCGAGACGTTCGGCAAGCCGATGGAGTCAGCCGAGGCAGGCGACAACGTCGCGCTGCTGCTGCGCGGGATGCCACGGGACGCGGCGCGCCGCGGCCATGTGGTGGCCGCGCCCGGCAGCGTCGTACCGAGCCGCCGCTTCACCGCGCAGGTGTACGTCCTGTCGGCGCGGGAAGGCGGCCGCACCACGCCGGTCTCCACCGGCTACCGGCCGCAGTTCTACATCCGCACGGCGGACGTCGTCGGCGATGTCGACCTCGGCGAGACGGCCGTCGCGCGCCCCGGCGACACGGTCACCATGACCGTCGAGCTGGGCCGTGACGTGCCGCTGGAGGCCGGGCTCGGCTTCGCGATCCGCGAGGGCGGCCGCACCGTCGGCGCCGGCACGGTGACCGAGCTGGTCTGACCTGCCGTGCCCGCCTCCCGTAACCCACGGGAGGCGGGCACGGTGCTGTGCGCCAGACTGACCGGATGGCAGACACGGCACTGGCACTCGGAGCGGGCGGAATCACCGGCGTGGGCTGGGAGTTCGGGATTCTGCACGGACTCGCCGAGGCGGGAGTGGACCTCTCCACCGCCGACCTCGTCATCGGCAGCTCGGCCGGTTCGGTCGTCGGCGCGCAGCTCATGTCCGGGAAACTGGGCATCGCTGAGCTGTACGAGCGTCAACTCGCCGCCCCTGACGGGGAGATCGGCGGCCGGCTCGCTCTGCCGCTGCTCAAGTACGTCCTGGCCATCCTCACCTCCCGTACGCCCGAGGCGTACGGCCGGAAGCTCGGCCGGATGGCGCTCGCCGCCGGCACCGTCGACGAAGCCACGCGGCGCGAGGTGATCGCCGGGCGGCTCGTCTCGCACCCATGGCCCGGGCGCCGACTGCTCGTGACCGCGGTCGATGCTGTCACGGGCGAGCTGAAGGCCTACGACAAGGAGAGCGGTGTGCCGCTGGTGGACGCTGTTGCCGCCAGCTGCGCCATCCCCGGTGTCTGGCCGCCCGTGACCATCGACGGCCGCAAGTGGATCGACGGGGGAGTCCATTCCACGGCGAACGCGCATCTCGCCGCCGGATACGAGCGGGTCGTCATCATCGCGCCCATCGCCTCCGGCAACAAGGTGGTCGTCTCGCCGCGCGCCCAGGCCGCCCGGCTCGCCGCCGCCGGCGCCCGTGTCGAGGTCATCACCCCGGACGCCGCTGCCAGGAAGGTCTTCGGGCGTCACCTGAGCGACCCCGCTCTCCGGGCGCCCGCCGCCCGCGCGGGGCTGGCCCAGGCCGCCGCGCACGCCGAGGCCGTCGCCGCACTCTGGGCACAATGAGAGTGTGAACGAGCAGATACCCGTCATCCGCGATGTCGACGGAGGCACCGCCAAGCTCATGCCCGATGTGGACCGGGAACGGGCCTGGCTGCTGACCGTCGACGGCGCGCCCCAGTCCTACGTCGACCTGGACGACCCCACGCATCTGGAGTTCGAGTACGTACGGCGGCTCGCCCATGTCGTCGACTCCGTCGCGGACGACGGCGCTCCGCTCGATCTGCTCCACCTGGGAGGCGGGGCACTGACCCTGCCCCGCTATGTGGCCGGGGCCCGGCCCGGCTCGCGCCAGCACGTGGTGGAGGCCGACCATGGGCTGCTGGCGCTGGTCGCAGAGCGGCTGCCGCTGCCGGAAGGATCGGGCATCGAGGTGCACGGGGCGGACGCCCGCACCTGGGTCGAAGCGGCTCCTGAGGACTCCGCCGACGTGCTGATCGCCGATGTCTTCGGCGGCTCCCGGGTGCCCGCCCATCTCACCTCGGTCGAGTACGCGCGCGCGGCGGAACGGGTGCTGCGGCCGGACGGTATCTACGCCGCCAACCTCGCCGACGGCGCGCCCTTTGCCTTCCTCCGCTCCCAACTGGCCACCTTTGCGGCCGTGTTCGAGGAGCTCGCGCTGATCGCCGAACCGGCCGTACTTCGCGGCCGCCGCTTCGGCAACGCAGTGCTGCTCGCCTCGCACTTCCCCATCGACACGGCGGACCTGGCGCGCCGCACCGCCTCCGACGCCTTCCCGGCCCGGGTCGAGCACGGCCCGTCGCTGAAGCGGCTCATCGGGGACGCGACGGCGGTACGGGACGCCGACGCGGTGGCCTCACCCGAGCCGCCCGACGACGCCTTCAGTATCGGCTGAGGGCGTCGGGGCTGCCGCTGCGGCCATGCTTCGACGATGAGGCATGCCGGGGCATGAAGCCCCCAAGGGCCGTCCAGGAGCCGCACCTGGGCACGGCGCGGCCGGGCCCGCGGCGACGATCAATTAAGTGGCTCAAGGTCGAACAGTACGGGGCTGATGAAAGGCCGCGCGATGCCTTAATCACTCCGCCGGAAAAGTGCCTCGCTTTCCGGCGGAGATGCAGACAAATTCTGCGTCCAGCCGGCCGCGGCGCCCGGCGGCTCATCACAGGAATGCCGCGCACGGCTGCCGTATTTCACAAGGTGCGGCGAAGGCAGGCGAGTTCGCCCGCCCCGTCTGCTGATGCCGTGTCAAGGCGCCATACGGCACCTGCACTCGTCAATACCCCGCACAAAAGTATTCGGCAAACAAGCGGTGGACCCGGACTGACTGAAATACGCGGCACGGCTACGAATAGCGGAGGGACTGATTTCTGACTATCCCTTGGGTACTTGCCAGACCTACGGTCGCTACTGCTCCGCGCGTTGACTGGCGAATTCCAGCAATGTGCGTCCGAATCGACCATTGGGGGTATCACTCGTGCGCAGTCTGAGACACGTATTTCTACCGCTGGCCACTGCCGCATTGCTGGCATTGGCCGGGGCTGGTCCCACCATGGCGGAACCCGCCCCCACCGGGCCCGGATCCGCCGCCGTCCCCGCCGCGGCCGCGACGACCGCCACCGCCACCGCACGGCTCGCCGGCGGTGCGCCGGTCGACTCGCCGGTCGCCGCCGCGCTGGCTCGCTACTGGACACCGGAGCGGATGAGGACAGCCATCTCGCTCGACCGGGTGGCCGGGTCGCCGCGTGCCGCCCAGAGCAAGGCCGGACCCACCGGCCGGCCGGGATCGACCCCGCCCGCCCAGGGAAGGTCGGACACGGTCAGGCCGCTGATCAACGAATCCGCCGCGGTGGGCAAGGTGTTCTTCACCAACCCCAGCAACGGACTCAACTACACCTGCTCGGCCAGTGCCCTCAACAGCGCCTCCAAGCAGATGCTGATCACCGCCGGGCACTGTGTACACGGGGGCAGCGGTGGCACGTGGATGACAAACTGGACCTATGCGCCGCGCTACCGCTCCGGCGCCCGTCCCTTCGGCACCTTCGCCGCCAAGCAGTTCCGCACCTTCAACACCTGGATCAGCAGCAGCGACCTCGGCCGGGACGTGGCGATGGTGACCACCTGGCCGCTCAACGGCAACAAGATCGTCAATGTCACCGGCGGTCACGGACTGAGCTGGAACTTCTCGCGCACCCAGGCCGTGACCGTGATGGGCTACCCGGGCAACCGCGACAACGGCGAGCTCCAGTGGGCATGCCAGGGCACCACGCGAGCGGTCAGCGACGGCCGTATCGAAATCCAGTGTGACTTCGGCGGTGGATCGAGTGGCGGGCCGTGGCTGCGGGAGTTCAACGATGCCAACGGCCTGGGGTCCGTCAACGGGGCGATGAGCACGCTCGCCGCAGGCGGCTGGAACCGGAGCTCGTACTTCGATGACGCCGTCAAGGCGATGTTCGACGCCCAGGGCGGCGTCACCTGACAACCCGACAGGAGCTGTCGATGCGTCGCAGTAGCTTGAGCCGATGGGGAACCGCCGCTGCTCTGCTCGCCGTTGTCGTGGCGGTGGCCGCATGGCGTACCGCCGCGGCCGCCCCGGACCCCGAGCCGCAGCCGGACTCCGGGACCACCGGCAGCGATGTGCGGCAGAGCCCCGACGAGGTACGTGACTACTGGACGCCGGAACGGACGAAGGAGGCCCGGCCGGCACCCATGCCGGAAGACGGCTGAGGACGCAGAGCCGGACCGGTCGGGACCGACCGGTCCGGCCGGGCCGTGGCGGGCGCGGGTGGTGCGGGCAAGTCCCGCGACCCTCGCGCCCGTTCGGACCTCGGTCCGCCACCGGCTCCGGACGACTTACCCGGTAGGAGTACCCGCCAGCCGCACGGTGCTCAGGATCTGCGCGATGGTCGCTTCCGGGACCTCGTCCGGGACGCCCGTGTTGGCGTAGAGGACCCAGCTGGTGAAGTCACCCTTGCTGTTCTTGAAGCTGAAGGCGACCGACTTGCCGTCGGTCTCGCACTTGTTGTCCTTCTTGACGCCCAGGGCGGTGGCCGTCGCGACACTGCCGGAGAGACCGGACTTGGAGGTGTAGGGCTTGGCCTTGGTGATCTTGACCGTGCCCTTGGGCTCCGTCTGCGCATAGCCGGCCCACACCCAGTTGCCGGCCTCGTTGTAGGCAGCCGTGGCGCTGTCGGTGGCACCCTTGCCGCCCTTGGTGCCGACGGTACCCAGGCCCCACTGGTCGAGCTTGCCGTCCTTGTCCGTGTCGAACGTGCACCACTTGCTCTTGTAGTGCGCCGGGGACGACATGACGACGACGGGAGAGCCGTCCTTCTTCTTCTCGTCCTCGAAGAACGTGCTCGTGCCCGACCCGGCGACCTCCCAGGTGGGCGGGACGTCGAACTGCGTACCGCGCGTCGGGTTGGTGACGACCTTCCAGCCCGCGATGGTGGGCTTGGCGTCTTCACCGCCGCGCGGATTCTCGGTCGGCGAAGCGGGAGCCTGGCTGGGCTTCTGCGGCCCCGGCGTCTTGGAGGCGCCGGCCTCCTTGCCGCTCTCGTCGGTCGTGCCCTTGTCCTCGTCGTTCAGCACGAAGACACCGGTGATCACCGCGGCCGCGACGACGGCGGTGGCGGCGACGATCGCGACGATCGTCGTCGTCTTCTTGTTGTCCAGCGGCGGCTGCGGCCCACCGGGCGGCTGCCCGGGCACGGCGTACTGCGGCGCGGTCGGCTGCTGATACGGGTTGGGCTGCTGGTACCCCGGCTGCTGGTACCCCGGCTGCTGATACGGATTCGGCTGTTGGTACCCCGGCTGCTGGTACGGGTTCTGGTCCTGCGGGTTCTGCTCGCCCCCGGGCGGCTGCTGTCCTGGCCACATGGCGAGCAACGATAGAGGTGCCGCCTCACCGCTGCCACGTCCACCCCCGACAGGGGATGGCCAAGCCGCGCTACTCGTGGGTAACATCGCGTTCCATGAGCACTGATCAGATGTCCGTCGGCGAGATGCTCGCCGCCACGGTTCCCATGGCCAGGACCCTGAACCTGGAGTTCCTCGAGACCACCGCCGAGCGCGCCGTCGTCCGTATGCCGGACCAGGCCGACTTCCACAACCACGTCGGCGGACCGCACGCCGGAGCGATGTTCACGCTCGCCGAGACCGCGAGCGGAGCCATCGTCATCGCCGCCTTCGGCGACCAGATGACCCGCGCCGTACCGCTCGCTGTCAAAGCGGAGATCGGCTACAAGAAGCTGGCGATGGGCGTCGTCACGGCGACCGCCACCCTCGGCCGCCCCATCGCGGACGTCGTCGCGGAACTGGACGCGGGTGAACGCCCCGAGTTCCCGGTCGTCATCGCCATCCAGCGCGAGGATGGCGCGGTGACCGGTGAGATGACCATTGTCTGGACGCTGCGCCCCAACGCCTGAAACCGGTCAGGGGCTGACCAGGTAGGCTGCCCGGCGTGCGCCGACGGGGCGCACGCCGGGCAGCTGATGCCCCGCGAACTCGGGAGGAACCGGCGTTGCACGTCCAGGAGTGGCTGGAGACCGTCCCTGCGGTGAGCGTCTATCTCCTGGTGGGGGTGGTCATCGGCCTCGAGAGCCTCGGCATCCCGCTGCCGGGCGAGATCGTCCTTGTGAGCTCGGCGCTGCTCGCCTCCCAGCACGGCCACATCAATCCGTACATCCTCGGCGGCTGCGCGTCGGCCGGCGCGATCATCGGTGACTCCATCGGGTACGCCATCGGCCGCAAGGGCGGAAGGCCTCTGCTGGCCCGGCTCGGCCGGAAATTCCCCAAGCACTTCGGCGAGGCCCAGATCGCCATGGCGGAGCGCTCGTTCGAGAAGTGGGGCATGTGGGCCGTCTTCTTCGGCCGCTTCGTCGCGCTGCTGCGCATCTTCGCGGGGCCGCTCGCGGGCGTACTGCGCATGCCGTACTGGAAATTCCTCATCGCCAATGTCCTCGGCGGGATCCTCTGGGCCGGCGGCACGACCGCCGTCATCTACTCCGTCGGCGTCGTCGCGGAAGCCTGGCTCAAGCGGTTTTCCTGGCTGGGGCTGGTCCTCGCAGTCCTGATCGGGCTCACTTCGATGCTCGTCCTGAAGAGCCGCGCCAAGAAGGCCGCCGCGCAGTCGCAGACCCAGCCGGCGGGGACCGAGCCGGAGCCCGTCCCCACTGCCGACTGAGCTGCTCTCACGGCCGGACCGGTCAGGCCTCGTGCGCCGCGCGGTGCTCCTTGGCGAGATCCACATAGACCGCGGCGTTGAGTTTGATGCCCTCGAGCTCCTCCTCGGTCAGCTCCCGCCTGACCTTCGCGGGTACGCCCGCGACCAGCGATCCTGGTGGGACGCGCATCCCCTGCGGCACCAGCGCCTGAGCCGCGATCAGCGAACCGGCACCGATGTGCGCGCCGTTCAGGACGGTGGCGCCCATGCCGACCAGTACGTCGTCCTCGACGGTGCAGCCGTGCAGTACGGCGTTGTGGCCGACCGATACGCGCTCACCGACGGTGACGGGGAAGCCAGGGTCGACATGCACGGTGCAGTTGTCCTGAATGTTGCTGTCGGCGCCGATGACGATCGGCCCGCAGTCGGCGCGGAGCACGGTCTGGTACCAGACGCTCGACCCGGCAGTCAGGGTGACATCGCCGACGACCACGGACGTCGGCGCGGTGAACGACCCGGGATCGACCTTCGGGGTCCTGCCGCCCACGCCTGAAATCAAAGCCCGCTCCGCCATGCCTTCTCCTCGGTGCTCACCGGTCGCGCGTAGGTGAACCGTAGGCGACCGGCCGGGCGGGACTCACGGGAGGGGGTACTCGGCCGGTGCTCGGTCGGCACTTGCGTACGCCATGGCGCGAGGGCACCCGATTCGGCCGTCCGCCACGTCGGACGACACGTGGGGCGAACATCACAGCACACCGCGATGATCAACCCAGGTGCGGCCGACTACCGTATGCGGGTGCCGAAGAACAGAAACACGTTCTCATCGCTCACCGCCTGGCGGCGGCGCGTCCTCGCGTCCGCCGTCCACCGAGGCTGGCGCCGGGTGCAGGAGGCGGGCGCCGTCACCGCCGAGCACCCCGGACGGCTGCGTTTCCGCCGGCTCGGCTCCGGCACCCGTCTCGCCTTCCCGCAGGGCACCGTCTTCGGTGAGGCCTGGATCGAACTCGGCGACCACTGCATCATCGGCGAGCAGGTCACCCTCACCGCCGGGATGATGCCGGGCCTGGACCTGGGGGCCGACCCGATTCTGACCCTGGGCAACGGTGTGGTCCTGGGCCGCGGCAGCCATGTCATCGCCGACACCAGGGTGACCATCGGCTCGGACACGTACTGCGGTCCGTACGTCTACATCACCTCGACCAACCACAGCTACGACGACCCGCACCAGCCGGTCGGCAAGCAGTGGCCCCGCACCGAGCCGGTGGAGATCGGTCCCGGATGTTGGCTGGGGACCGGCGCGGTGGTCCTGCCCGGCGCGCGGCTCGGCCGCAATGTGGTGGTGGCCGCAGGCGCGGTGGTACGAGGAGAGGTGCCCGACCACTCGGTGGTGGCCGGTGCCCCCGCCCGGGTGGTACGGAGCTGGGATCCGGTCCGCGGCTGGGAGCCTCCGCTGCGTACGCCCGCTCCCGTACCGATTCCGGAAGGCGTCACTCCGGAGCAGCTGGTGGCGCTCGCGGACCTGGAGCCGGACTCCTAGCGCGTGTTTCAGCCGCTCGCGAGCAGCACCGTGCCCACCAGTGCGAGACCGGCGCCGGTCGCCTGGACCAGGCGCAGCCGCTCCTTGAGGATCACGAGTGCGGCGAGCACCGTGACCACCGGGTAGAGGTTCGCGAGTACGGCGGCGATGGTGACGGGGCCGTGCTGCGCGGCGATGGAGTAGGTGCCGTTGGCCGCGACGTCGGCGAGTCCCACAAAGGCGAGAGCGGGCAGCGAGGACCGGATGACCCGCATCCCGCCGTCCTCCGGCAGCGCCCGGGCGCCGCGCTTCACCGATACGTACAGTGCCGCGCCGCCGACCGTGACATTGGTGACGCGCTGGACGAAGAGCGCCAGGAAGAGCCCGGTGATGGTGGTCGAGGCCTCGGCGATCAGTGACATCACCGCGCCGAAACCGAAGGCGGCGAGCAGCGTCAGCAGGATCGCCTGCCGCTGCACCGGCGCACCGCGCAGCTGGGGTCCGCCCGCCAGCACGATGCCGGCCACGGCCACCGCGATACCGGCGAACTGGAGCAGTCCCGGCCGCTCGCCGATGATCAGCCCGAGGCTGACGGGCACGGCGACGCCCAGCGATCCGAGCGGCGAGACCACGCCCATCGGGCCCAGCGCGAGTGCCTTGTAGAAGCTCAGCATCGCCACCGGGCCGACCGTGCCCGCCGCGACGGCATACCAGAGCTGTGGACCTGCCTCCTGCCAGCCGCCGGTCGCGAGGACGATCGAGCCCAGCACCACGACCGCGATCGATTGCGAGGCGACGACGACCGTGAGTGCCGGGGTACGTCGCGTCAGCAGTCCGCCGCCGAAGTCGGCCAGCCCCCAGAGAAAGCTGGTGGCCAGGGCGAACAGTGCGGTCATGACGAGCCTCGCAGTACAGTGCAGTGAACGTTTGGGTGCACCACACGGTAGTACAGTCTATTGAACTCTGTCATCCAATATATTGGACGGATTGTGTCGGACCTCGACCAGCTCACGCAGTCGCTCGCCCGTAATCTCAAACGCTGGCGCGGCGAGCGGGGGTTCACGCTCGACGCTCTCGCCGCTCGGGCGGGGGTCAGTCGCGGCATGATCATTCAGATCGAGCAGGCACGTACGAATCCGAGTGTCGGGACGACAGTGAAACTCGCCGACGCTCTCGGCGTCAGCATCACCACGCTCCTCGACTACGAGCAGGGGCCGCAGGTCCGCCTCGTACCTCCGGAGCAGGCCGTACGCATGTGGTCCACCTCGACCGGCAGCTACACCACCCTGCTGGTCGGCACCGAGCGCCGTGGGCCGCTCGAGCTGTGGGGCTGGCGGCTGATGCCGGGCGACGAAAGCGCCTCCGACCCGCACCCCGACGGGACGGTCGAACTGCTCCATGTCACCGCGGGCGAGCTCACCCTCGTCGTCGACGGCAAGCCTCACTCCGTACCGGCCGGGACCTCCGCGACCTTCGAGGCGAACGTTCCGCACGCCTATCGCAACGACGGCGACGAGAGCGTCGACATGACCATGGCGGTCTCCATCCCGCCCGTACGCTGAGACGATCAATCGCGGGCGAGGGCACGGCTGTTAGCGTTGCGCGCATGCGCGCCCCCATCGGGAACTTCGACGACGCCCGGCCCGCCGACGACAGCCTCGGCCTACTGCCCCCGCCGGTCGCCGACGCGGTCCGCGGCCGGCGCGGCGATGTCCCCGTCGAGCAACTGATCTACGTCGACACCGACCCGGAGATCGCCGACACCGCGGTCTTTGTGGAGCACTACGGGCAGGAGCTGCTCGACGTGTCGGCGAACTGTGTGGTCGTCGCGGGCAAGCGGGGAGGCGAGTCCACGCTGGCCGCCTGCGTCGTCCTCTCCAGCACGCGGATCGACGTCAACGGCGTCGTACGCCGACAACTGGGCTCGCGCAAAGCCTCGTTCGCCTCCATGGACACAGCGACCGGCGAGACCGGTATGGAGTACGGCGGGATCACGCCGATCGGGCTGCCGGCCGACTGGCCACTCCTGGTGGACTCCGCCGTCGTCGACACGGAGTGGGTCCTGATCGGCAGTGGGCGACGGCGCGGAAAACTGATCCTTCCGGGCAAGGCCTTCGCCGGCCTGCCGAACGCCGTCCTCGTCGAGGGACTGGGAGTCGGGCCCTCTTGAAAGCCCCGGCGCGGCGGTGTTCACTCCGGCACCGCCTGCGCCGTCCGGTGCTCCCGCAGCCACCCCTGCGCGAAGTCGACGGCGTCGACCAGCCCCAGCAGTCGGCTGTGCGCCGAACCCACCCGACCCGTCCGTACACTTCCGCCGCTCGCGCCGCGTTCGAAGTCCGCCCCGAGAGCGGCGAAATCGCTGTCGTCCAGATCCACGTCCTCGTACTCCAATGCGGCTCCACCCCGCTGGTGGGTTCTCAGCCGAGCCGTGGGATCTCGATGGCCGGGCAGCGGTCCATGACCATGTCGAGACCGGCCGCGCGGGTGCGCCCGTAGGCATCCTCGTCGATCACACCCAGCTGGAACCAGACCGCCTTCGCGCCGATCGCGGCGGCCTCGTCCGCGACCGGACCCGCCAGGCCGGAATTGACGAAGACATCGACCACATCGACCTCGAAGGGGATGTCGGCGAGCGTGGCGTAACCCTGCTCACCATGGACCGTCTCGGCCTTGGGGTGCACCGGCACGATGCGCTTGCCATAGCGCTGGAGGACATCGGCGACGCCGTGCGCGGCCCGCGTCTCGTTGCTGGACAGGCCGACCACCGCCCAGGTGTCACCCGTCGAAGTCAGGATCCTGCGGATCGTCTCTGCGTCTGCGTACATGCCCGGCACAACGGGCGGCCGGCGCGGAGCATTCCCCTCCGGGCGGCGCATAGGGTGGCGGAATGCAGGAGCAGTACCGGACGGTCGCCCGCGAGGGCGTGCACGAGACCGAGATCAACAGATCGCGCTTCATCTGCGCGCTCGCCCCCGCCGCCACCGAGGAGGAGGCGCAGGCCTTCGTCGCACGCATCCGCAAGGAGCACCCGACCGCCACCCACAACTGTTTCGCGTACGTCATCGGTGCCGACGCCGCCGTGCAGAAGGCGAGCGACGACGGTGAACCGGGCGGTACGGCGGGCGTACCCATGCTGCAGATGCTGATGCGGCGAGAAGTCCGTTATGTCGTCGCTGTCGTCACCCGCTACTACGGCGGTGTGAAACTCGGTGCGGGCGGGCTGATCAGGGCGTACGGGGGAGCGGTCGGCGAAGCCCTGGACGCGCTCGGCACTCTCACCAGGCAGCGCTTCCGGCTGGCCACCGTCACCGTCGACCACCAGCGGGCGGGCAAGCTGGAGAACGATCTGCGGGCGACCGGGCGGGATGTGCGCGAGGTGCGGTACGCGGAGTCCGTCACCATGGAGATCGGGCTGCCGGACGCCGACATCGACGACTTCCGTTCCTGGCTGGCCGACGCGACGGCGGGGACGGCGGTACTGGAACTCGGCGGTGAAGCGTACGGAGATGCCTGAAGCCGCCTGTGATGTCCGACCCCACCGTTACTCTCGAGGATCATGAGATTCCTGCATACGTCGGACTGGCACCTGGGGCGGTCGTTCCACCGGGTGAGCCTGCTCGACGCCCAGGCCGCGTTCCTGGACCGCCTGGTGGCGACGGTGCGCGAGCGCGACGTGGACGCGGTGCTGGTCGCAGGAGATGTCTATGACCGTGCCGTGCCGCCGCTGGCGGCAGTTGAACTCTTCGACGAGGCGCTGCACCGGCTGGCCGCCGCAGGCGTGCCGACCGTGATGATCTCCGGGAACCACGACTCGGCGCGCAGGCTCGGCGTCGGCGCGGGGCTGATCGAGCGCGCCGGCATACATCTGCGCACCGATCCGGCGGGGTGCGGCACGCCCGTGCTGCTGAGCGACGCGCACGGCGCGGTGGCCTGCTACGGGCTGCCGTATCTCGAACCCTCCCTGGTGAGGGGAGAGTTCAAGACGGAGAAGGCACGCCACGAAGCCGTACTCGGCGCGGCGATGGAGCGCGTACGGGCCGATCTCGCGACGCGTGAGGAGGGCACCCGGTCCGTTGTCCTCGCGCATGCGTTCGTCGCCGGCGGCGAAGAGAGCGACAGCGAGCGGGACATCACCGTCGGAGGAGTCTCCGCCGTGCCCTCCGCCGTGTTCCGCGGTGTCGACTATGCCGCACTCGGACATCTGCACGGCTGCCAGACCATCACGGAGCGCGTGCGCTACTCCGGATCACCGCTCGCCTACTCCTTCTCGGAGGCCCATCACCGCAAGACGATGTGGCTCATCGACCTCGGGGCGCGGGGCGAACTCACCGCCGAGCGCATCGACTGCCCCGTGCCGCGCGCTCTCGCCCGGCTGCGCGGCACGCTCGACGCACTGCTCGACGATCCGGCGCTGGTCCGGCACGAGCAGTCGTTCGTCGAGGCGACCCTCACCGATCCGGTGCGCCCGGCAGAACCGATGGCGCGCCTCACCGAGCGGTTCCCGCACACCCTGAGCCTCGTCTTCGAGCCGGAGCGCCCCGGCGAGCACACCGCCACCTCGTACGCACAGCGGCTGAAGGGACGCAGCGACCAGCAGATCGCGGAGGACTTCGTGGCTCATGTGCGCGGCGGCAGCGGGCCCGACGACCGGGAACGCACCGTACTGCGCGGAGCCTTCGACGACGTACGGGTGGACGAGGGTGTGCGCGAGGTGGCCCGGTGAGACTGCATCAGCTGACTCTCACCGCCTTCGGCCCCTTCGGCTCCAGCCAGCAGATCGACTTCGACGCGCTGTCCACCGCCGGGATCTTCCTCCTGCACGGACCGACCGGCGCCGGCAAGACCTCCGTCCTCGACGCGGTCTGCTTCGCGCTGTACGGGGCGGTGCCGGGCGCACGACAGAGCCCTGGCGCGTCTCTGCGCAGCGACCACGCCCCGGCCGTCACCCCCACCGAGGTGTGCGTCGAACTGACCGTGGGCGGACGGCGACTGGAGATCAAACGCCGTCCGGCCCAGCCGCGTCGCAAGAAGAACGGCAAGGGCTTCACCACCGAACGGGCCCAGAGCTGGCTGCGCGAGTACGACGCCGGGATCGGCGAGTGGCAGTCGCTGAGCCGCTCCCACCAGGAGATCGGCGAGGAGATCACTCAGCTGGTAGGGATGAGCCGCGACCAGTTCTGCCAGGTGGTGCTGCTGCCCCAGGGAGACTTCGCGCGCTTCCTGCGCGCCGACGCCGAGGCGCGCGGCAAGCTACTTGGACGGCTCTTCGACACCCGCCGCTTCGCCGCCGTCGAGGAACGCCTCGCCGAACAGCGGCGCGTGGCCGAGCAGCAGGTACGCGCCGGTGACGAGCGGCTGCTCGCGATCGCCCACCGGATGGAACAGGCCGCGGGCGCGGTGGCCGGCGACTGGCCGCCGCCGCAACAGCAGCCGGGCGACCCCGGGCTCGCCGCGGCCGTCCTCGCCTGGGCGGCCGTCGCCCGCGCGGGCGCGCGGGAGATGCTGGACATCGCCGACTGGGCGCTGGCCGCGACGGAGAGCCGGCAGGCCGCCGCCCGGCACGCCCTGGACGCCGGGCGTGAACTCGCCCGGCTGCAGCAGCGGTACCAGGACGCACGTCAGCGGGCCGAGGCGCTCGAAGTGCGGCGCCCCGAACGCGAAGAACTGGCGGCCCGGCTGGAGCGGGCCCGCAAGGCGGAGCTGGTGGGGCCCGCGCTGAGGCTGCGCGACGACGCCGAACGGGAGCACCGCAGCGCCGACGCCGAACGGGAGCGTGCGCGGTCCGTACTTCCGCCGGACCTCGCGGAGGCCGGCGCGGAACAGCTGGCGGGGCTCGAACGCAAGCTGCGCCAGGACCTGGGCGGCCTCGAAGCCGCCCGGCGCGCGGAGCGCCGCAGCGCGGAGATTGCCCGCGAACGCGCGGACCTGGACCGCCAGGCCCGGGCGGACGACGACATCATCCAGGACGCGGCGGGCTGGCTGTCCGGCTGGGAGGGCGTCCGGCGAAGCCACCAGGAGCGGATCGTGGCGTCGCAGGAGGCGGCCACCCGCGCCGAGAACCTGACCGGACAGCTCGAACCGGCCCGCCGAAGGCTGCGGGCGGCAAGTGAACGGGACCGGCTCAGGGCGCGCACCGAGCAGGCCGACGAGCAGCTGCGTACAGCCCGGGACCGAGCGAACAGCGCGCGCGAGAGCTGGCTCGACCTGAAGGAGCGCCGACTGCGGGGCATCGCGGCGGAGTTGGCAGCCGGGCTGGTGCCGGGCCGGCCGTGCGCGGTCTGCGGCTCGGCAGAACACCCTGCGCCGGCCCGCGCCGGGGACGGGCATGTCGACCGTACGGCGGAGGAAGCGTCGTACCAGGACTCAGCACGGGCGGACGGGGCGAAGGCGGACGCCGAACGTGAACTGGCCGTGGTACGCGAGGCGTTCACGACGGCGCGGGAGGCGGCGCGGCTCAGGCCGACGGGGGCTGGGACGCGGGGCGACGCGGGGAGCCGGGCTGCCGAGGCCTGGGGGTCGGAGGTCCCGGAGGTGAGGTCCGGCGACGCGCTCGACCGGCCCAAGGCCGGACCAAGGACTGGCGACGTGGAGCTCGATGCGACGAGCGGCGGGGTGGGGCGTGCCGAGGCCGCGACCGGTGATGTGCGGGACACGGTCGGCAACTCTGTGCGGCGTTCCGGCGTGGCGGCCGACGGCGACGACCCCGACGCCGGTGAACTGCGTTTGTTCGTCGAGCAGTTGGAGCGCGAGCACACGGACGCGCACAGCCTCGCCTCCGGTATGCACGCCGCCCGCGAGGCGCTCGACCGAGCCGAGCGGGAGCGTGAGGAGCGGCTTGGCGCGCAGCAGCAGGCCGAGCGGCGCGCCGCCGCGCGGACTTCGCAGCGGGAGGCCCTCGACCGCGAACAGGCGGCGCTGGAAAGCGAACTGGCGCGGGCCAGAGGCGGCGCGGGCAGCGTCGCCGAGCACTCCGCGCTGCTGGAGCGCCGTGTGCGGCTGCTCGTCGAGGCGGCCGAGGCCGTACGGTCTGCCGACGCCACCGAGCAGCGACTGAAGGAGGCCGACGACCGGCTGGCCGACGCGGCGTTCCGGGCCGGGTTCGACACACCGAGCGCCGCGGCCGCCGCGCTGCTCGGCGACGCGCAGCAGCGTGACCTCCAGCATCGGATCGACGCCTGGCAGACCGAGGCCGCCGCGGTCGCCGACCGGCTGGCCGAAGCGGACACCCGGAGCGCCGCCGAGCACAGCGCCGCCGACCCCGAAGCCGCTCGGGCCGCCCATGACGCCGCCGAGCGTGCTCTGCGCGACGCCGCGTCCGGGCTCGCCGCGGCCCGCGACCGGTGCGCGGAGCTCGCCCGGCTCTCCCGGCAGGCTGTGCTGGAAGTCCGTAGGCTCGGCCCGCTGCGCGAGGAGTACGACCGGGTGGCCCGCCTCGCCGGACTCACCGCGGGCACCTCCGCAGACAATGAGCGCAAGATGCGCCTCGAGTCGTACGTCCTGGCGGCCCGCCTCGAGCAGGTCGCGGCCGCCGCCACCGTACGGCTGCAGCGCATGTCGTCCGGCCGCTACACCCTGGTGCACTCCGACGCCCGGGCCGGCGGCAAGCGTTCCGGGCTCGGACTGCATGTCGTCGACGCCTGGACCGGCAGTGAGCGTGACACGGCGACCCTCTCCGGCGGCGAGACTTTCTTCGCCTCGCTCGCGCTCGCGCTCGGTCTCGCCGACGTCGTCACCGGCGAGGCCGGCGGCGTACAGCTGGACACCCTCTTCATCGACGAGGGCTTCGGCAGCCTGGACGACCAGACCCTGGACGAGGTGCTCGACGTGCTCGACTCGCTGCGCGAGCGGGATCGCAGCGTCGGCATCGTCAGCCATGTCGCCGATCTGCGCCGACGGATCCCCGCCCAGCTGGAGGTCGTCAAGGAACGGCACGGCTCGGCGGTGCGCCTGCATGCCGCGCCGCTCAGCGGCTGATCGCCCGGCGCGGCAGCGGTGAGGAGTAGACGACGCTCGTCGTCACCGAGCCGAGCGCGCCGATCTTCCCGGAGACCTCCTCGAGGTGTTTCATCGAGCGGGTGGCGACCTTGAGTACAAAGCAGTCGTCGCCCGTCACATGGTGGGCCTCGAGGATCTCGGGTGTGTTCTCCAGCAGATCGTGGAACGGCTTGTAATTGCCGTTCGGATAGCGCAGTCGTACGAACGCGAGGATGGGGAGACCGAGCTGCTCCTGCTCCACCACCGCGGTGTATCCGGATATCACCCCGGCCTCCTCCAGCCTGCGGATCCGCTCGGTCACGGCGCTCGACGACATGGAGACGACCCTGGCCAGCTCGGCGAAGCTGGCCCGGCCCCGGCTCTGCAGGGCTTCGAGGATGCGCCAATCCGTGGCGTCCGGTGAATATCCGGTCATGCTCGAGAAATAGCAGGGAAATCCCCGGCCGATCAAGACATGTTCCGGGAAATCTCACTTCAGGGAAACGATCCCCGACCGTAGATTTTCGGTCATGACTACGACGCAGCTCGCCACGAACCCCGTCCTCCGCGTGCCGCCGGCCTCGCCCGCGGCAGCCGCCGCCTACTTCGCGGCCGGCCTGGTCTTTCACGCCGATGTCTCCGATGTCGCCTCGGCGCTGGCGGCCGGCGGCGACCCGGGTTTCGTGGTCCTCGACTCCCGCTCCACCGAGTCCTGGGACCAGGGGCACGTGCCCGGTGCGGTCCATCTGCCGACCGCGCTGATCGCCGAACAGGCCGAGCAGCTGCTCGACAAGTCGGTGCCGGTCGTCACGTACTGCTGGGGCCCCGGCTGCAACGGAGCGACGCGCGCGGCTCTGGCCCTCGCCGAACTCGGCTACCAGGTGAAGGAGATGCTCGGCGGTTTCGAGTACTGGGCCCGTGAGGGATTCGAGTTCGAGACCTGGGAGGGCAGCCGCAAGCGCGACGCCGACCCGCTGACCGCGCCTCTCGACTCGGACGACTGCGGTTGCTGATCCGGACCCGCCACCCGCAATCCGCTACCGCACGACGGACGGGTACGGGCGCAGGAACAGTGCGTCCGATGCGCTGGAGTCGGCACCGGACTGCCGCCCGCAGGATGACATCGAGTACGGCATCGTTGTCGCACGCGTAATGCCCGCTCGCCCGGGCCGTACCGCCCTCGACGACCGCCCAGCCGTCACCGCCGCTGTCGCCGCTCGCACGGCCCCGCGACGTCGACCACGATCGCGCTCGGCAGGTCCGCCGCCTCCACACGCGCGGCGAACTCCAGCCACCTCGCCCCGGCGCGGGGCGTCCGCCGGCGGCGCCACGTCCAGCGATGCGCCCACCGCGTACCGGCTCCCCGTCGTCGCCGCACGGGCCGACGGTGGCCGGCTCATGCCATTCGGCTGAACCCGGCCGCCGCGGCGGGCCGTACGCGACTCCGGCCGTCCGCTGTCAGAGCTTCGACAACTCGTCGACCAGATCGTCCAGGCCCAGCGAGCCCTGCGAGAGGGCCGCCATGTGCCAGGCCTTCGCGTCGAACGCGTCGCCGTGTGCCTTGCGCGCGTTCTCCCGGCCCAGCAGCCACGCCCGCTCACCCAGCTTGTAGCCGATCGCCTGTGCCGGAACGGACAGATACCGCGTCAGCTCGCTCTCCACGAAGTCCGCCGGCCGTCCGCTGTGGCTGCCGAAGAACTCCTGCCCCAGAGCCGGTGTCCAGCGCTCGCCCGGGTGGAACGGCGAGTCCGCCGGGATCTCCAGCTCCAGATGCATGCCGATGTCCACGATCACCCGGCATGCCCGCATCATCTGCGCGTCCAGATAGCCCAGCCTGCGCTCCGGGTCGGGCAGGAAGCCCAGTTCGTCCATCAGCCGCTCCGCATACAGCGCCCAGCCCTCGGCGTTGGCGCTGACCCCGCCGATCGTCGCCTGGTAGCGGGAGAGCTGGTCCGCGACATGCACCCACTGCGCGATCTGCAGATGGTGGCCGGGAACGCCCTCGTGGTACCAGGTCGACACCAGGTCGTACACCGGGAAACGCGTGGCGCCCATGGTCGGCAGCCAGGTACAGCCGGGGCGGCTGAAGTCTTCGGACGGGCCGGTGTAGTACGGCGCCGCCGCGCCGCCCGGCGGAGCGATCCGGGACTCCACCTTCCGTACCCGCTCGGCCAGTTCGAAGTGCGTGCCGTCCAGCGCCTCGATCGCCTCGTCCATGATCTTCTGCAGCCAGGCCCGCACCTCCTCGACGCCTTCGATGTGCTCACCGTGCTCGTCGAGGTGCGCAAGCGCTTCCCAGGGCCCCGCGCCCGGAAGGATCCTGTCCGCCTCGGTCTTCATCTCGGCCAGCAGCCGGTGATACTCGGACCAGCCGTATGCGTAGGCCTCGTCGAGGTCGAGGTCGGTGCCGTTGAAGTAGCGCGACCAGCGGGCGTAGCGCTCGCGGCCCACCGTGTCGGGCGCGTCCGCCACGGCGGGGGCGTAGACATCGCGCATCCAGTCGCGCAGTTCCGCAAGTGCCCCGGTCGCACTGCGGGCCGCCTCGTCGAGCTCGGTGCGGAGCGTGAGGGGGCCGCCCGCCGCGAACTCCTCGAACCAGCTGCGATCCGTGCCGAGCCACTCGGTCATCTGGTCGATATTGGTCCGGGTCGCGCGGGGGCCGCCCAGCAGCTTCCGCTCGAGTCCCAGCGCCAGCGAGGCGCGGTAGCCCTCCAGAGCGCGCGGCACCGCCCGCAGCCGCTGCGCCACGGCCGACCAGTCCTCATCGGTCTGCGTCGGCGTCACGGTGAACACCTCGCGCACCGTGTGCACCGGCGAGCGCATATTGCTCACCGTGCGCAGACCTTCATCGGTTTCGTGCACGGCGAGTTCCGCTGTCAGACGCTCTCGCAACAGCCGGCCGCAGCGCCGTTCCGCATCGCTCTCCGCGGCCGGCAGCTTCTCGGCATCGTCCAGCCTGGCGAGTGTCTCGCGAGCGAGTTCGGCGAAAGCCTCCTGACCGGCTGGTGAGTAGTCGGGAAGGAGGCCCGAGCTCTCCTTGAGTCCCAGATACGTGCCGATGGTCGGGTCGAGTTCGATGAGTGCGTCGACGTAGGAGTCGGCGACCTGTCGTGGCAGCGCGCTGCTGGAAGTGACTGGCATGCGCACATCCTCATACGACTGAGGCCTCCGCGTCACCATCATTGGATCTCAGTCGCCTGTCGGTGGCCTGTCAGTGGCCTGTCAATGATCCTGGGCGCCGACCGGCATCGGAGGCAGCAGCGGGCCGCAGTCCCACTGCTGGAAGATCAGTCGCGTCTCGACCCTGGCGACTTCTCGCCGTGAGGTGAACTCGTCCACCACCAGACGCTGCAGATCGGCCGTGTCCGTCACGGCCACATGCACCAGATAGTCGTCGGGACCGGTGAGATGGAACAGCGCCCGGGACTCGGGCAGCGCGCGGATCCGCTCCACGAACGGACCGATCAGTTCCCGCCGGTGCGGCCGGACCTGCACGGAGAGGAGCGCCTGCAGCCCACGCCCCAGCCGGGCGGGATCCAGGGCCAGCCGATGCCCGAGGATCACGCCGGAGCGGCGCAGCCTGGTCACCCGGTCCAGGCAGGTGGACGGCGCCACTCCGACCTCCGCGGCCAGCTCGCGATAGGTGGTCCGGGCGTCGTTCTGCAGCAGGCGGAGTATGTGCAGATCCACCGGGTCGAGTGCGACAGATTCAGCCATTCGCCGAACGTAACACGACCCTTGGCCATTACCTCCCGGTAGGTGTTCAGAGTGCGGACATGGAGAACGCAGCCTCGGTCACCCCCGCACCCCGGGCCCTGGCCACCGAAGCAGTACACGCCGGACGCGAGGACCTCGCAGAGCTCGGCGTGCACGCCCCGCCGCTGGACCTGTCCACCACCTACCCGTCGTACGACGCCGCAGGTGAGGCCGAGCGCATCGACGGCTTCGCCGCCACCGGCGCGCGACTGGAGGGACCGCCGGTCTACGCCCGGCTCGACAACCCGACCACGGCCCGTTTCGAGACAGCGCTCGCCAGGCTGGAAGGAGCCGAGAGCGCGGTCGCGTTCGCCAGCGGGATGGCCGCGCTCACCGCCGTACTGCTGGTACGGGCGAGCATCGGGCTGCGTCACGTGGTCGCGGTCCGGCCGTTGTACGGGTGCAGCGACCATCTGCTGAACGCGGGGCTGCTCGGGACCGAGGTGACCTGGACCGACCCCGCGGGCATCGCGGAGGCGATCCGGCCGGAAACCGGCCTTGTGATGGTGGAGACGCCCGCCAACCCGACGCTCGCCGAGGTCGATCTGCGAGCCGTTCGGCACGCCTGCGGCTCCGTGCCGCTGCTCGTCGACAACACCTTCGCCACGCCTGTGCTGCAGCGGCCGGTGGAGCACGGGGCGCGGATCGTGCTGCACAGCGCGACCAAGTACCTGGGCGGGCACGGCGATGTGATGGGCGGTGTGGTGGCCTGCGACGAGGAGTTCGCCCGCAGCCTCCGGCAGGTGCGGTTCGCGACCGGCGGCGTCCTGCATCCGATGGCCGGATATCTGCTGCTGCGTGGACTGTCCACGCTGCCGGTACGGGTACGGGCCGCCTCCGCCACGGCGGCCGACCTGGCCTGCCGGCTGGCCGCCGACCCGCGGATCGCCCGGGTCCACTATCCGAGCGTGGGCGGGGCGATGGTCTCCTTCGAGGTGTACGGGGACCCGCGGAGCGTGATCTCGGCCGTGCGGCTGATCACGCCGGCGGTCAGTCTCGGCAGCGTCGACAGCCTGATCCAGCACCCGGCCTCCATCAGCCACCGCATCGTGGCTGAGGGAGACCGGCGCTCGGCGGGCGTCAGCGACCGGCTGCTGCGGATGTCGGTCGGTCTTGAGGACGTGGAGGATCTATGGCGTGATCTGACCGAGGCCCTCAGCGCTCAGCCTGTTCGTACGGAAACAGCGCGCGTACGGGAGTCGCGTCAAGTCGGGCGGTGATGACCAGCGTGCCCTCCTCGATCTGGTAGTCGAGCGGCAGGTTCAGGGCGCGCATGGCTGCCACCATCGCGGTGTTGGAGGAACGGGTGACGGCGTAGACGCTGCCGCAGCCCGCCTCGACAGCGAGGGCGACCAGTCGGCCGAGCAGTTCCGAGCCGATGCCGCGGCCCTGCCATTCGTCCTCGACGAGCAGCGCGACCTCGGTCTCGTCCCCGTCCCAGAGGAGATGCCCGAGGGCGACGAGACGGCCGGAGGCGGTCTGGACAGCGAGGGTGCGGCCGAAACGCGGGCTGAGCAGGTGGTTGAGGTAGCGGTCGGCGTCGCCGACCGGGCCGTGGTAGCGCATGCTCAGGGTGCGCTCGGAGCAGCGGTCGTGCATGGCCACGGCGGCTTCGACGTCGCCCTGGTCGACGCGGCGCACGGTGATCTCGTTGCCCTCGGGGAGGGTGAGGACGTCGTGGCTGCGCGGGATACGGGGGCCGAGGCGCGCGTCCAGTTCCACCAGGGCTCGGGCCCGTGCGAACTCGGTGGGCGTGAACGGAAGATAGGGCCGTTCGACGGTGATGGCTCCACCGTTCGGGTCGCGCAGCCGCATCACCGTCTCCTCCAGCACGCCTTCCACCGGCGGGATCTCTCCGGTGGGCCGGCCCGTCAGCGAGAC
The DNA here is from genome assembly GCF_040651435.1 of Streptomyces sp. NPDC048479. Lineage (NCBI taxonomy): Bacteria > Bacillati > Actinomycetota > Actinomycetes > Kitasatosporales > Streptomycetaceae > Streptomyces > Streptomyces sp. NPDC048479. The sequence goes on along the minus strand of NZ_JBEZKA010000014.1, from coordinate 146,576 downwards.
CGGGGGCAGCGAGTGGATCGTGCAGCGGCCGAGCAACTGGCGCAGTGCCAGCGGGAGTTCGGCCGTGTCAAGGGCGGTACGGGTGGCGAGGCCCAGCACCCGGGTGGGGATGTCGACGAGATCGTGGGCGTCGGCCCGCTCGATCCAGGTGTTGCTGCCGCCCGCCCCGGAGATCTCCCGCGTGAGCTGCTGCGCCTGCAGGGACGCGGGGGCACGCAGCAGGAACTCGTCCACCGTGCCCTCGGCCAGCGGATGGGTCTGGAGGGTGAGGATGTCGACCCGGTGCTGTGCGAGGGCGATGCACAGCGCGGCCAGGCTGCCGGGTGTGTCCCGCACAGTGGTCCGCATCCGCCACAGCGCCGTCTCGTACAGCTCTCCCCGTGCCGCGGCCCCGGTCGCGGAGGACACCGCCACCCCGGCATCTCCCGTGACGTCGATGCTGTCCGTACTGTCCGCCGGAGGGGCATGACTGTGGTGTCGTGCCCACCATGTGTGGAAAGCGGCCGTGGCGACGAGGGCCACGGCTGAGGCAATGAGCAGGAACGGGCCGTCCGGCCCGTGCCCGATCATGTTCGCGATGGCGTCGGCGACCGCGACGGCGGTGAACATGGCTGCCAGTTCGACGAGATCCCGCCGCCAGTGGTGTGGGCGGCGGGCACTCTTCGCAGAAGTCACATCTGTCATGCCATCACTGTGACCGAACGGTGTTGCGTGATCACGAACGCTTTGTGACTGACGGGTTAAGCATCAATCTGGACGGCTATAGGCTGATTTTCGCCGTTCCTGGCGTGGAGTGATCGCTTCCCTGTCGCAACGCGGCCATCGGCCGGGATGCGCCGGTGACCAGCTGGGATGAGCCACCGCGACCGGCGAGGCCGCAAGCCCAGGTATCTCCGCCCTTCCGCCGCCGGCTCCGGCCCCGCTGCCGTCGTGACCGCCGCGCCGCAGAGCTCGACGCAGTCTGCGCACGGCACGTATCCCGACTCGCGCGAGGGTGCCCCGGCGGTCATCAGTCCCGACAGCGCGGCGGCGAGAAAGGACCAGGTCGTCGCCTACGCGCCGTTCGCGGCGGTCGTACGGGCGGACTCGGCCGGCCGGTTGGGCTTCACCGTGCCGAGCGGGACCGCCTCGGCCACCTCCTTGGGCCGGGGCGGTCGGTCAGGAGCCGGCTATGGCCCGCAGTGCGTCCAGATGCCGCCGGTATACGGCGCGCCCCTCGTCCGTCAGAGACAGCCAGGTCCGCGCCCGCCGCCCCACCCTGCCCTTGTCCACCCCGACCCAGCCGGCTTCCTCGAGAGCCGCGACCTGCTTGGACAGCGCTGAGTCGGTGACCTCGACCAGGTCGCGCAAAATCCCGAACTCGGCCTTGTCCAGCGGTGCCAGGGCCGCCACGATCGACAGCCGGACGGGCGAGGTGAGCAGCGGGGCGAGCGCGTGGCGCGGATGCGTACCCGTCTCCTTCCCGGCGTTCTCGGCCTTCTCGTCGTTCCCGGTCTGCTGCGTGCTCTTCGTCATGCCGACCGCCGCGTCTCCTGCCAGGCACCGACCGCCGGCGGCAGCGCGCACCACAGGGCTCCGATCACCGCGAAGAGCACGCTGCCCTCGAAGGCGGAGACGCTGAGCGCGACGGTGAGGGAGTAGGCCACCGCCCAGGAGCCGATCAGCGCGCCGTGCCGGGCGCCGAACCCCCGGCGGATGACGCGCTGCCGGGCTGCGTACATGCTGAGCCCCCCGACGAGCATGGCATTGATGACCGCGAAGACGAGTGCCGCGGACCGCCCTTGCCACAGCACCGCCATCGGTACCAGTACCAGTTGACCGGCGGCGAAGACGACGAGATACCGCGCGTACCAACCGCTGCCGCGGCGGCGTGTGGCGCTCTCCGCGAGGTTCGCGCGCTTCAACGCCGCCGCGGCGTCCCTCTGTTCACTCATACTTGCGAGGATGGCACTTACTTTCCAAAGCGGCAAGTAAGTGCTGGGCGCGTGTCCTACTGCCCCACACGCCCGGGCTGAAGCACCTTGCTGAACAGAACCGTTCCGCCCTCTGCCCGCAGCCGGACCGTCAACTCACCACTGCCGCCGTCGATGTCGACCTCGCCGAAGTACTGCGGCGACTCCATCGGCGAGACATTGGCGCGCTCCGGCGCCCGGACGAAGACCCGCTCAGGACCGAAGGTGGCGTCGAGCGCGTTGGCCGGGAAGCCGCCGGCGGCCAGCGGCCCCGAGACGAACTCCCAGAAGGGCGCGAAGTCCTTGAAAGCCGCCCGCGACGGGTCGTAGTGCTGCGCCGAGGTGTAGTGCACATCCGCGGTGAGCCACACAGTGCCCGTGATCCGGCGGTGCTTGATGTACCGCAGCAGCTCGGCGATCTGCAGCTCACGCCCGAGCGGCGCTCCTGGATCCCCCTGTGCGACGGCCTCGAAGTTCGCCGTCCCGTCCGCCACGACCAGCCCGAGCGGCATGTCCGAGGCGATCACCTTCCACACCGCGCGGGACCGCGACAGCTCACGCTTGAGCCAGGCGAGCTGCTCGGCGCCGAGGATGCCCTGTGCGTCATCGGGCTGCCGGCCGGGGGAGTTGGCATTGCGGTACGAGCGCATGTCGAGGACGAACACATCGAGCAGCGGTCCGTAACGCACCACCCGGTGCACACGGCCGTCGCGCCCGGGGGCGGCGAGCGTCGAGACGGGGAAATACTCGCTGAAGGCACGGCTCGAGCGCTCCGCGAGCACATCCACGTTCTTCTCGGTGTAGCGCGGATCGTCGAGGATCTGGCCCGGGTACCAGTTGTTGCGCACCTCGTGGTCGTCCCACTGCACGACCGTGGGCACCTGCGCGTTGAAGCGCCGGACGTTCTCGTCGAGCAGGTTGTAGCGGAAGTTCCCGCGGAAATCCGCCAGCGTCTGCGCCACCTTGGACTTCTCCTCGGTGGTGATGTTCCGCCAGATCCGGCCGTCGGGCAGCGTCACGCTCGGCTCGATCACGCCGTCCGCGTAGATCGTGTCCCCGCTGCAGAGGAAGAAGTCCGGGTCGAGACGGCGCATCTCGTCGTACGCGCGATAGCCGCCGATGTCCGGGTTGATGCCCCAACCCTGCCCCGCGATATCGCCCGACCACAGAAAGCGCACTCCTTCACGGCGCTCGGCGGGCGCCGTACGGAAGGTCCCGTAGACCGGCTCCCCGGTGCGGCGGGGGTCTTCCGGGTCGGCGAGCGTGACCCGGTAGTGCACCTGCTCACCGGCGGGCAGTCCGCGCAGCGCGGTCCGTCCCGTGAAGTCGGTGTCGGCCCCGACCAGCGGGCCGTGCCATCTGTGCGTGTGCCGGAAGGACTCAGTCGCGGACGTCTCCACGATCATCCGGGCGGGCCGGTCGGAGCGCACCCACACCAGACCGGACGAGGAGGTCACATCGCCGGTCTGCACACCCCATGCGGCGCGCGGGCGGCCGGACAGCGCGAGCGCGGGCGCCGCTCCCACCGCGGGCAGAGCCAGTGCTGCCGAGGCGGCGACCGTGCCGCGCAGAACGGAACGGCGGTCGGGGGAGGGTATCCGCGGGCTGTGTGACATCGCTGTGCCTCCAGGGCAGCTCGGGCCGGTGTGCCGTGCCATGCCTACTGCCCGGCTGCGGCCGCCACGCGAACCCCGGGAACAACCGGCCCTGCGCGGCGTACGAGGACCGTCCAACGGCCCGCAGGAACGAGGCACTTCACAGCGCCTTCCGCACCGCTTCCGCCATCAGCCGCACGCCGCGCTCGATATCGGTCGGCGCCAGATGCGCGTACCCGAGGACCAGCCGCACTGCGGCGTCCCCCTCGTCGGCCGCCATGTAGTCGGCCAGCGGGCGTACCGCCACCCCGGACCGTGCCGCCGAGTCCAGGAATCGCGGCTCGGGGCCGTACCGCTCGGGCAGCCGCGCGATGATGTGCAGACCGGCGGCGATACCGCTGACCTCGGTGCCGGGCACGTGGTCCGTGAGGGCGCCGACGAGCGCGTCGCGCCGCTCCCGGTAGGCACGCTGGCAGCGACGGAGGGTGCTGGTCGGAGCGGGCGCTGCGCTCGGCTCGGGCGTGTTCAGGGGGCGGTCAGCGGCTGCCGTCCAGGATGACGCGCGCGACGAGCGCGGGGTCGTCGTTCATGGGGACATGGCCGCAGCCGGGCAGCCGCACGAGCCGCGCCCCCGGGATGGCCTGCTTGGCCCTGATGCCCTGGCGGCGCAGCAGCAGCCGGTCCTTCGTTCCCCAGCCGATGGTGACCGGCACGTCGGGCACATCGTCGGTGAACAGGACGTAGCGGCCGGCGGCGAGTGTCTGATGAAAGCCGGTGGCGTCGCGGAGCGCGAGAGTCTCGGCGACGGCCGCCTCGGGTGAGCGCCGGCCGGGCCGGGCATAGATGCTGCTGGTCAGCGCCGCCCGCCCGGCGGCCGTCCGGGACAGCCGCTCGATCAGCGGCAGCGGCATCGACCGTGCGCCGAGCCGCATCGCGCGCAGCGTCATGAAGGCGTAGCGCCGCTCGGCCTCGGTCCAGAAGCCGGCGGGCGACAGCGCCGTCACCGACCGTACGAGCTTCTCGCGCCCCAGCTCCAGGGCGAGCAGTCCGCCGAGGGAGTTTCCCACGACATGCGGGCGCTCGACCTTCAGCTCCTCGCAGAGCGAGCCGAGCACCGAGCCCACGGTGGTGAGGTCGTAGGACACGCCGTCGGGCAGCGCCGGCGAGGTGCCGAAGCCGGGCAGGTCGACGGCGATGACATCGCGTTCGGCCGCCAGGATCCCCAGCACCGGCTCCCAGGCCTGCCAGTGGTGCCCGATGCCGTGGAGCAGCAGCAGCGGCTCACCCGCCCCGGAGCGCTCGTACGCGACGGACAGCGTGCGGCTGCCCCGGGGGGACTTGATGGAGAATGAGATCTCTGCGGCCATGCTGCTGCTCCCTGTTGTCGCCCGGGCGCCTGTTTTAGACAGCCCGTCAGTAACAATTACCGCTCAGTAGCTTCGAGTTCAAGTGGGCAGGCTGGGCCGACCGAGGACTGTGCCGTGCGACGCACCCGAACCGCCTGGACAGCCGGTGCGAGGTCGGTTGGGATGGACGGGTGGCAGCAGACACCGTGACTGACGTATTCGAAGAGCACCGGCCCGTTCTGACCGGCGTGGCGTACCGCATGCTCGGCCGGGTGGCCGACGCCGAGGATGTGGTGCAGGAGGCCTGGCTGCGCTGGTCGGCCGAGGAGCGCGGCGACGTCCTGGAGCCGCGCGGCTATCTCGTGAGGACCACCACCCGCCTCGCCATCGACCGGCTGCGGCACGTCCAGTCGCGGCGGGAGGCGTACGTCGGCCCCTGGCTGCCGGAGCCGATCGCCACCGACTTCGGGGACACAGTCCCCGACACCGCCGAGCGGGCCGTCCTCGCCGAATCCGTATCACTCGCCGTCCTGGTCGTCCTGGAGGCGCTGTCGCCGCTGGAGCGCGCGGTCTTCGTGCTGCGCGAGGCCTTCGGATTCCCTTACGGCGAGATTGCGACCACCCTCGACCGGACCGAGGCGGCGGTACGGCAGCTCGCCGGCCGGGCGCGTAAGCATGTCGAGGAGCGCAAGCCCCGCTACGACGTCGACCCCACCGAACGCCGCGATCTCACCGAGCGCTTCCTGGACGCCGCGTCAGGCGGTGACCTGAAGGCGCTGTTGTCCCTGCTGGCGCCCGATGTGCGGCTGGTCGGCGACAGCGGCGGCAAGTCCAAGGCGCCGCTGCGCGTCATGCAGAGCGTGGACAAGGTCGGACGCTTCCTCTTCGCCGTCGCGCAGCAGCCGATCCAGGATATGGAGCTCCGCTTCGTCGAGCTCAACGGAGGCCCGGCGCTTCTCGTCCTGTCCGCCGGAAAGCCGGACACCGTCCTCCAGTTGGAAGTTCTGGACGGACGGATTCAATGCGTCTACATCCAGCGCAACCCTGACAAACTCGTCTCGCTCGGTTCTGCGTAGAACCGTCGCGTCGCACGTCAGGCCCCGCGTCCATATCGGACGCGGGGTTTTGTGCTGCCTGCGTTTCACAGGGCGACGAACGTCCTGTGAACGCTCTGCGAATCCGGTCCGTTCCACTGCGTAACTGGCGCAGGATTGGTCTTGACCAAGGGGGTGGGCCGTCCTATGGTCGCAGGGATAGTGCAGGAACCTTTAATAAACAAGGGCGCGGAATAGCCGCTGCTGACACAGCGATTGCGGAGGATCAGGGTGGGGACCACGCAGCTGGAAACAGTGCCGGAGCCTAAGTACTGGCACCTCAGGACCGTGATCGGCGAAGCGCTCGACTCGGACTTCGAGGTCGGTGAGATCCTTCCGAACGAGCGTGATCTCGCCGCTCGCTTCGGAGTCGCCCGCGCCACACTCCGGCAGGCGCTCGAACAGCTCGAGCTGGAAGGCCGGTTGCAGCGACGCCGGGGCGTCGGCACGACCGTCGCACCGCCGCGCATGGGCGTCGACGTCTCCACCACCGAGCCCGCCTGGCCCAGCACCGGCCAGGACGCCTGGCAGTCCGTCGACTGCACGACAGTGGTGCCGCCCCAGGCGGTGGCGCGTCTGCTCGAGACGGACACCGGCGAAGAGACGTACACGGTGCGCAGGCTGCGCGTCAGCCGTGGCCAGTCCGTCGCGGCCGAGCTGCTGTATGTGCCGGTCTCGTCCGTGCCCGAGCTCTCGGCGATCGACGCGCCGTCCGGACCCGCCCGCGCCCGTGGCGTACTGCGTGAACTCCAGCGCCTCGAGCTCGAGGGCCAGGACCGCGCGGTGGAACTGGGCTCGGCGCGCGCCGACGACGCCAAGGAGCTCGACCGGCTGCCGGGCGCGCCCGTCCTGGTCGTCACCACCCGCTACTTCTCCAAGGGCAGGACCGCGGCCGTCTCGGTGGCCACTTACCGGGCCGACACCTGCCGGCTCACCTTCGGGGACTCCGGCGATCTGGAGATCAGCCACCACGAGCAGGAACGCCGCGCTTCCTGAGTCCGACCGCGCATACGGGCCGTCGCTTCGTACGCCCGTCGCTTCGTACGCCCGTCCTCATACGGCCCGTCGCCCGAGCTCGCGCTCAGCGGCGGGCCGTCACCGTTCCCTCGACGGCGAAGAGCTGCTCCTCGACATGGTCCAGCGCCAGGCGCAGCGCGCCGGTCGCCACGGCCGCCTCGCCGAGCAGTGAGAGCGTCACCCGCGGCGGGCGCAGACAGTAGCGGGACAGCTCGTCGCGCAGTGGATCGAGTACGCCGTCGAGTCCGGCCGCCCAGCCGCCGATCACCACCAGCTCCGGATCGAGCGCCAGCACCAGCGCCGCCACATCGTGCACCAGACGCTGGATGAACCGCTGGACCGCGGCCTGCGCGCGGGAATCGCCCCGCTTGGCCAGGGCGAAGACATCGGCCACGGCCTGCTCGTCGAGGGGATGCAGCGGCTCGTCCGTCGTGGACAGGAGCTTCTCCGGGGTCACTTCGCGGCCCAGCAGATGCAGCGCCCCGATCTCGCCGGCCGCGCCGCCGAAGCCGCGGTGCAGCCGTCCGCCGATCAGCGAACCGGCGCCCGGGCTGAGCCCCGCCAGCACGAAGACGATGTCGTCGGACTCGGTCGCGGCTCCCTTCCAGTGCTCGGCGACCGCGGCGGCATTGGCGTCGTTCTCCACCAGCACCGGACAGCGGAACGACCTGCGCAGCCGCTCGCCCAGCGCCAGGCCGGTCCAGCCCGGCAGCGCGGTCCCCAGCCGTACGGTGCCGTCGGCCTCCACGATGCCCGGGGAACCGACCCCGACCGCGCGCAGGCTGCTGCGTGCGACACCGGCGCGCCGCAGTACATCGGCGACGACCAGCCGCACCCGTTCCAGCCGTTCGTCCTCGGAGGCCGTCTCGGACACATCCCGGGACCCGGCGCCGATGACGCGCCCGTCCAGACCCGACAGCAGTGCCGCCACCCGGTGCGATCCGATTTCGACGCCCAGCAGATGACCGGCCTCGGCCCGGAACCTGAACCGCCGGGCCGGACGTCCCTGACGGCGCGCGCCACCCTCCTCGAGGACGCTCTCGACGACCAGTCCGGTCTCCATGAGGCCCTCGACGACACCTTCGACCGTTGGCCGGGAAAGCCCTGTGATGCGGGTCAGATCTGTGAGCGTGGGGCAGTCAGCGCCCCGCAGTGCATGGAGTACCACCGCGGAGTTGATTCGCCGCAGCAGCGACGGATCTCCGCCGGTCAGCCGCCCCACCGTGTGTCCTCCCAGCCCGAGCACGTGTCTGGCCGGATCGTACTCGTTGACAGCAGAGGCGGCGAGTGGTGTACGGGGCGGCTGACTCGCCTCAGAACCGGGCGTGGGCGCTGATGTCGGCGCCGAACTGCTCGATCATCGCGGGCGTCACGGTCGGCCGGCACTGGGCGATGGCCGCCAGATAGTCCTTTGTGCTCGCGCCGAGCGCCTGTTGACCGCCCGTACCCCTGCCGATCGTTTCCAGATCCCGCTCGAACGCGCACTGGGCGGCGATCCGGGCCGCATGCTCGATGTCCGCCGGAGTGAACAGGTCGGTCGCCGCCACCAGTACCGTCACATCCACGTCGGACCGGCCGTCCGTGTACCGGGACCATATCGCCGCCCGCGCCGCCTCGTCCGGGGTGCCGATCGGGATCAGATAGTCGAACCTGCCGGGCCGCAGGAAGGCCGGGTCGAGCGAGCGGATGGAGTTGGTGGCGCACACCAGCAGCCGCTCGTCCCGTTCCCGGAAGCCCGGTATGAGCTTGAGCAGTTCATTGGTCACACCGTGCATCCCGCCGGGCTGCGCGGGCTCCGTGCGGACCGGTGCGATCTCCTCGACCTCGTCGATGAAGACGAGCACCCGCTCCAGCTCCGCGATCCGTGCGAACGCGCTGCGCAGCGCCGCAGCGAGATTGCCCTCGTCGGCCAGCCGGGAAGGCAGCAGTTCCACGAACGGCCAGCCGAGCTTGGAGGCGATGCCCCGGGCGAACGTGGTCTTCCCGGTCCCGGGCGGACCGAACAGCGCGATGGCCCGCGGCGGCCGCACCCCGTGCCGCGCGGCTCGCTCCGGCTCCGCCAGCGGCAGGACGACCCGTCGCTCGATCAGGTCTTTCTCCGCCTCCATGCCGGCCACCTTGGCCCACAGGTCGTTAGGCAGGAACCGTCCGCCGAGGTCCTCCAGCAGACTGGCTGCGGGGCCGTGCAGCGGCTCCACCTTCTCGAAGTAGGCCACGGCGGGCTGCCGCGTGTAGCCCGCGTTGAGCAGCCCCTCGCCGAGGAGCTCCTCCTCGGGGAGCACATAGGCGATACGGCCCACCCGGGCGGCGACGAGCCGCCGCTCCAGCTCCACCAGGAGTGCGCTGGCCAGTCCCCGGCCGCGCCAGGCCGAGGAAATGGCGATGCGCATCACCCAGGCACGCTCACCGGCCACACAGGCGAGCGCCGCCCCGATGGGGACGCCCTGGTGAACGGCGACGACGGCGGGCTGCCGGGAGGTGAGCGCACCGATGCACTCGGCGAGTGAGAAGACGGACTCCTGGCCGAGTTCGGCCGTGGTGTCGATCAGGTGGACCACTGCCGCGAGATCGCTCTCGCGGTAGTCGTGGATGAGCCAGTTCATCGGTACCGCCCCTCGTTCGTGCTGTTCCGGTGAGGCTAGGGGCGACGATGCGACGGGTCCTGCGCCACTGTGCACAAACCCGGGCGGGAAACTCGACGTTCCGTCTCTGGCCGGGGCCGCACCCGTTGGTGGCCGGATCCTGCGCCGCAGGCCCGCTGCGGCGGCCTGACGGACTGCCAGTTGTCAGTGCCTGCCGGTTTACTGGAGGCATGACCACGGCACAGCACCTCGACACGATCGACTTGCTGCGCTCCCGGGGGTTCCCCGCGGAGCCCGGCCCGTCGGACGTCGGCACCGAAGGTCCGGGATTCCATATCGCGGAGCTGAACGGGGATGTCGGAGACGGCGCGGACAACGACGCGGATGGGGAGACGGACGCGGAGCAGCGCGCGGCCGAACACGAGGCCTTGCTGGACGCGCTGACGGAACGCTGGGGCGAGCCCGACTACTTCAGTCTCATCGGTACCGGGTTGCGCGCCGACGCGGACGACGATGTGCCGGAACCGTGGCTCCGGCTGAGTGCGCTGCTGTCGTACCTGCATCTGTGGCGGATCGACGACCGCTGGATCGCGATAGGCGCCTCCGAGACACAACTGCTGGCGGTCGTGACCGCGACAGACCCGCGCTAGGTCAATACAGCTGGGGTGTCTCGGCGGCAGACCGCAGCCTGCCGAACTCCTCAGCCATCGTCTGCGCGGTCCAGTGGGCATTGAGCCCGCTCGGGTTGGGCAGCGCCCAGATCCTCGTCTCACCGATCGTGCGCTCCTGCCGCCCGATCTGTGCCTTCTTGTCGCCGAAAGCCGTGCGGTAGGCCGTGACGCCGACGACCGCCAGCCACCGCGGCCGCAGCCGCTCCACCTTGGCGGTGAGCAGCCGCCCGCCCTCGCGGAACTCCTCGTCGCTCAGCTCGTCGGCGCGTGCCGTGGCCCGCGCGACGACATTGGTGATGCCGAGACGGTGGTCGAGCAGCTTCTCCTGCTCCGCGGGCCTGAACTGATACGGCGTGAACCCCGACAGATGCAGCACGGGCCAGAACCGGTTGCCGGGCCGGGCGAAGTGATGGCCCGTCGCCGCCGTCATCAGGCCGGGGTTGATGCCGCAGAAGAGCACGGAAAGGCCGCCCGCGACCACATCCGGAACGATGCGGTCGCGGGCGGCCTCGAGCTCGTCGGGGGTCAGAGGATCGACCCCGGGGTGTAACCGGCGGCCTCCGGGTGCTGCTTGACGATCTCCTCGATACGGGAGACCACCGCCGCCACCTGATCGCCGGCCGCGCCGGTGAACGACAGCTTGTCGGCCATCAGCTCGTCCAGCTGCGCGCGGTCCAGCGGGATCCGCTCGTCAGCGGCGAGCTTGTCGAGCAGCTCATTGCGCTCGACGCCCTGCTCGCGCATCGCCAGCGCCGAGGCGACCGCGTTCTCCTTGATGGCCTCGTGTGCCACCTCGCGGCCCACCCCGGCCCGCACCGCGCTCATCAGGACCTTGGTCGTGGCGAGGAACGGGAGGTACCGGTCCAGCTCACGGGCGATGACGGCAGGGAACGCGCCGAACTCGTCGAGCACCGTCAGGAACGTCTCCAGCAGCCCGTCGAAGGCGAAGAACGCGTCGGGCAGCGCCACCCGGCGCACCACCGAGCAGGAGACATCGCCCTCGTTCCACTGGTCGCCCGCCAGCTCGCCCGTCATCGACGCGTAGCCGCGCAGGATGACCATCAGGCCGTTGACGCGCTCGCAGGAGCGGGTGTTCATCTTGTGCGGCATCGCGGAGGAGCCGACCTGGCCGGGCTTGAAGCCCTCGGTGACCAGCTCGTGCCCGGCCATCAGCCGGATCGTCTTGGCGATGGAGGACGGCGCGGCGGCCAGCTGCACCAGTGCGGATACGACGTCGTAGTCGAGCGAGCGGGGGTAGACCTGGCCGACCGAGGTGAAGGCGTGCGCGAAGCCCAGATGCCCGGCAATGCGCTGCTCCAGCTCCGCAAGCTTTGCGGCGTCCCCGCCCAGCAGGTCGAGCATGTCCTGCGCGGTGCCGACCGGGCCCTTGATGCCGCGCAGCGGGTAGCGGCCGAGCAGGTCCTCGAGCCGTCCGTACGCGACCAGCAGCTCGTCGGCCGCGGTCGCGAAGCGCTTTCCGAGCGTCGTGGTCTGCGCGGCGACATTGTGCGAGCGCCCGGCCATGACCAGCTCGGCGTACTCGCCGGCAAGCTTGCCCAGGCGCGCCAGCACCGAGACGGTGCGGTCGCGCATCAGCTCCAGCGAGAGCCGGATCTGCAGCTGCTCGACGTTCTCGGTCAGATCGCGGGAGGTCATGCCCTTGTGGACCTGTTCATGGCCCGCGAGCGCGTTGAACTCCTCGATCCGCGCCTTCACGTCGTGGCGGGTGACCTTCTCGCGCTCGGCGATCGACGCCAGGTCGACCTGGTCGAGCACACGCTCGTAGTCGGCGAGCGCGGCCTCGGGCACCTCGATGCCGAGGTCCTTCTGGGCGCGCAGCACCGCGAGCCAGAGCTGACGCTCCAGCTTCACCTTCTGCTCGGGGGACCACAGGACGGCCAGCTCCGCAGAGGCGTAGCGGCCGGCCAGGACATTGGGGATGCGAGGCTTCGCAGACACAGCAGTCACGTGACCAGATTCTACTGGCGGTTTCTGCAGGCCAGCGCCGCGGCCCCGGTTGTAGGTTGCTACGAGAGGGGCGGCTCGTACGCCAGCAGCTCGGGCCGCTTCGCCGGCCGGCCGTCCCCCGAGGAGCGCCCTGTCAGCCGCCGCCCGATCCACGGCCCCAAGTACTGGCGCGCGAACCGAAGATCGCCGACCCGCCGCGAGGCCCAGCCGGTCCGCACCACGGACGGCAGCAGAGCCTGCCAGTCGTCCTCCGCCTCCAGGCCCAGCTTCTGCCAGACGGCTTCGGCGACCCGCCGGTGCCCCTCGGCCGTCAGATGCAGCCGGTCCACGTCCCACAGCCGCTGATCGCCGAGCACCTCGGACCCGTACAGATCCACCACCAGCGCACCGTGCCGGGCGGCCAGCTCGTCGACGTACGCGAACAGCTCCTCCATGCGGGGGCGGAACCGTTCCATCACCGGCCCGTTGCGGCCGGGGCTGCGCATCAGCACCAGCTGCTTGCAGGACGGCGCGAGCTTCTCCACGGCCTCCTCCAGGAGCCCGTGCACCCGTCCCATGTCGTACTTGGGCCGCAGCGTGTCATTGAGCCCACCGACCAGCGTGACCACGTCCGCCTGCATCGCGGCCGCCACGTCGACCTGCTCGTCGACGATCTGCCCGATGAGCTTTCCGCGCACGGCGAGATTCGCGTAGCGGAAACCCGGGCCGCGTGCCGCAAGCCGGCCCGCGAGGAGATCCGCCCAGCCACGGTACGAGCCGTCGGGCAACAGGTCGGACATGCCCTCGGTAAAGGAATCGCCTACCGCGACAAAACTGGTGTAGTTGGCATTCATCTCCATGGCGGAGTGATCCTACCGCGCGGTAAGGTCCCCCGGTTCCGTACCAGGAGGGAGCCCCGTGAGTGACGCGCTGCTGAACGCGCTGGCCGAGGCGCTGGCCGACGTTGTGACCACGATCGACACCTGCGACGAAGATGTGCTCGACCCGGACATCGCGGTGAAATGGCTGGAGACGACCGGGTATCTGCTCGACCGGCTCTCGCCCGCCGACCGCCGTGCCCTCTCCGCACTCCTGCGCCGCGCGGCAGCGCGGCAGCCCGACGGGGCCTGGCGGGAGGACCTGCTGCGGATACCCGAGGGATTCGGCCTCGACGACGATCAGCACGAGCTGTACTGCGACGCCGTCGAACAGCTGGCGCGCCGGTTCGTCGAGACCGTACGGGACGTGGACCCCGCCACGCCCGTGCCCAGCTGCCCCGGCTGGACCTTCGCCGACCTCGTCAGGCACCACGGCACCACGCACCGCTGGATGGAACATCTCGTACGGACCCGGGCCGCCGAGCGGGTCTGGTCGCGGGATGTGCCACTCGAACTTCCCGACGACCCGAAGGCGTACCCGCAGTGGCTGGCCCACAGCGCCGAGGCCACGCTGCGCACCCTGCGTACCGTCGATCCCGAAACGCCGATGTGGTCCCACGGCGCCGACCAGCGTGTGCGCTTCTTCCCGCGCCGGCTGTACTTCGAGGCCGTCGTCCATCTCGCCGACGCCGAACTGGCCCTGGGCCTCGAACCCCGCATCGCGGCGGGCACGGCGGCCGACGGCATAGAAGAGTTCCTGGAGAATCTGCCGTACTTCTCCTGGCTCGCCGGGCCCGTCGGTGTCCTGGGGGACGGCTCGGTCCGGCTGTCGGCCACGGACACCGGCGCCAGCTGGACGATCACCTTCGGGCAGGCCGGTTTCGGCTGGACGAAGAGCGCGGCGGAGGCCGCCGTCGGCGTCGAGGCGGCGGCGGGCGATCTTCTGCTGCTCGTCCACGGGCGCCTCCGCGCGGACGACGAGCGCTTCCGTGTCGTGGGCGATCGAGCGGTTCTGGACGCCTGGCTGGGCGCGACCGCGCTCTAGATCTGACGCGAGGGCTGTCGGTACGGTGCGTTCCGCAGTATGTCCAGAGCATGTTCACTGCAGACTTCTGGAAGGCCACGGCGGAACGCGCCGTCCGCACCTTCGCCCAGTCCCTTGTCGCCGTCCTGACGGCCGGTGCGACGAACCTCTTCGACGTCGACTGGCTCGCCGCCCTCGCCACCGCGGGCCTGGCCACCCTCCTCGCTGTCCTCACCGCGATCGGCGCCGCCACAGCAGGACGGCCCGGCCCGGGTCTCACCGAGACCACGGAGCGGGCCGCCAAGGCCACAGAGGCGCGCTAGCGAGGCCGGCCGACCAGCTCGCGCAGTACGTCCTCCATCGTCACCAGCCCCACGGGAGTGCCGTTGTCGTCCACGACGGCCGCCAGGTGGGTACGGCTGCGCCGCATCGCGGTCAGCACATCGTCGAGCGGCGTCGTCGCCCGCACCCGTGCGATCGGACGCATCGCCGTGACCGGAAACGGCTGGTCGCGCGGAGTCGCGTCCAGCGCGTCCTTCACATGGAGATAGCCGAGGATCCGGTTGTTCGAGTCCACCACAGGGAAACGGGAGAACCCGGACTCCGCCGCCAGCCGCTCCAGCTGCTCGGGCGTGGTCCCGACCCGGGCGTACACCACCTGCTCCACCGGTACCACGACGTCCCGCACCGGCCTGCGCCCCAGCTCCAGCGCATCGCGCAGCCGTTCGGCCGAGCGGTCGTCGAGCAGCCCGGCATCGCCGGCGTCGCGCACCAGCCGTGCCAGCTCGGCGTCCGAGTAGGTGGCGGCCACCTCGCCCTTCGCCTCGACCCGCAGCAGCTTCAGCAGACCGTTGGCGAAGGTGTTGATGGTGAAGATCACCGGGCGCAGTGTCCGGGCCAGCGTGACCAGCGGCGGGCCCAGCAGCAGCGCGGACCGCGTGGGCTCGGTCAGTGCGATGTTCTTCGGCACCATCTCGCCCAGGAGCATGTGCAGATACGTCGCCACGGTCAGCGCGATCACGAACGAGATGGGGTGGACCAGGCTGTGCGGCACACCCACCGCGTTGAACACCGGCTCCAGCAGATTCGCAATGGCGGGCTCGGCGACGATGCCCAGCACCAGGGTGCAGAGCGTGATGCCGAGCTGGGCCGCCGCCAGCAGCGCCGAGACATGCTCCAGGCCCCAGATGACGCTGCGCGCCCGCCGGTCCCCGGCCTCCGCCGACGGCTCGATCTGGCTGCGGCGCACCGAGATCAGGGCGAACTCGGCGCCGACGAAGAAGGCGTTGACCACCAGGGTCAGCAGGCCGATGAGGAGCTGGATCGCGGTCATCGTCCGGCCTCCTCGGTCTCGTCGGCCGACGGGAGCGGCGCGTGCAGCAGCACGCGTGCTGCCCGCCGCCCGGAGGCGTCGACGACGTCGAGCCGCCAGCCCTCCAGATCGATCCGGTCGCCCTCGGCGGGGATGCGCCCCAGCTCGGTGGCGATCAGACCGGCGAGCGTCTCGTACGGTCCTTCCGGCACCCGGAGTCCGATCCGCTCCAGCTGGTCGGTCCGGGCCGCTCCGTCCGCCGACCAGAGGGAGCGTCCGTCCGCGTCCTCGCCCGCCGGAACCAGGTCCGGTGTCTCGTGCGGATCGTGTTCGTCGCGCACCTCGCCGACGACCTCCTCCACGATGTCCTCCAGCGTCACGACACCGGCCGTACCGCCGTACTCGTCGATGACGACGGCCATCGTGTTCTTGCCGGAAAGCCGGTCCAGCAGCCGGTCCACCGTCAGCGTCTCGGGCACCAGCAGCGGCTCGCGCATCAGCTTGGAGACCGGGTGACGCGGACGGCGTTCGGCCGGCACCGCAAGGACGTCCTTGATGTGCGCTATGCCGACGACGGTGTCCAGGTTGCCCCGGTAGACCGGGAAGCGGGACAGCCCGGTCGCGCGCGTGGCGTTGGCGACGTCCTCGGCGGTGGCCTGCACTTCGAGGGCCGTGACCTGGACCCTGGGGGTCATCACGTTCTCGGCGGTCAGCTCGGCCAGCTTGAGGGTGCGTACGAACAGCTCGGCGGTGTCCGCCTCCAGCGCGCCCTCCTTCGCGGAGTGGCGGGCCAGGGCGACCAGCTCCTGCGGGCTGCGGGCGGAGGCCAGCTCTTCGGTCGGCTCCATGCCGAGCCGGCGCAGGATGCGGTTGGCGGTGTTGTTGAGATGGCTGATGAAGGGCTTGAAGGCAGCGGTGAAGACTCGCTGCGGAGGGGCCACCACCTTCGCGACGGCGAGCGGCGACGAGATGGCCCAGTTCTTCGGGACCAGCTCGCCGACGACCATCAGTACGACGGTGGACAGCGCGGTACCGATGACCAGGGCCGCCGACGAGGCCACGGAGGGGGAGACGCCGAGTGCCTCCAGCGGTCCGCGGATCAGCCTGGCGATCGACGGCTCGGAGAGCATGCCGACGACCAGGTTGGTCACGGTGATGCCGAGCTGGGCCCCGGAGAGCTGGAAGGTGAGGCTGCGTACGGCCTTGAGCGCGCTCGCCGCCCCGCGCTCGCCGCGCTCGGCGGCCCGTTCGAGGTCGCCGCGTTCGACCGTGGTGAGGGAGAACTCCGCCGCGACGAAGGCTCCGCAGGCGACCGAGAGCAGTACCGCCACGAGGAGCAAGAGCACTTCGGTCATCGGTTCACCTCCGTCCCATGATCGGGCAGGGGCAGGAGGAATGCGCGATGTCGGCTACTGGGAGGCTCGCCCATGGACGGACGCTCACACCTTTCGTACGGGGTGAATGGTTCACCCATGGTAAAGGACCGGCAAAGTGGGTCGGTGTGGCGGCGGCCGCCTACGCGAACGGCTTCACCCAGCGGCGCCAGTGGTCCTCGCGGTGGTACCCGGCCGCGGCCCACGCACCTTGGGCCCGCTCGTTCGCCTCCAGCACCATGGCGTCGCCGCGCCTGCCGCCCACGGCCAGAAATCGCTTCTCGGCCGCTGCGAGCAGTGCCGTCGAGATCCCCCGGTGGCGGTGGGAGGGCAGTACGGCCAGCCGGTACAGCGAACAGCGCCAGCCGTCGTACCCGGCGATCACCGAGCCGACCACCACGCCGTCGGACTCGGCGAGGATCAGCGCCTCCGGGTCACGCTCGATGAGCCGGGTGACCCCGTCCACGTCGTCCGTGATGCTCGTGCCCTCCGCCGCTTCCTTCCAGAAGGCGAGGATGGTCTCCGCCTCGTCCGTCGCCGCGGTGCGTATATACAGGTCGGTCATGATCCGGAGCCAAGCACGGCCGGGGTGGGCCTGTCACCGACTTTCAGCGTTCGAGACACCCCGCGCGATGCCGCCGGTCAGATGTTGCGGGTCACCCTCGCGTAGCTGCCTATTCGTGCGCGATGGCGGCCAGCACATTCATCCGCGAGGCGCGCAGAGCCGGCAGTACCGCCGCTGCGAGTCCGACCACCACCGAGCCGATCACGACCGCGATGATCGTGCCCCACGGCACGGCGAACGCCTTCAGCCCTTCCAGTGCCAGCACTTGCTGCACCGCCACGCCCCACACCATGCCCAGCGCCAGCCCGAGCAGTGCTCCGAAGACCGCGATCACGACGGACTCCAGCCGGATCATGCGTCGCAGCTGGACCCGCGAGAGCCCGATGGCGCGCAGCAGTCCGATCTCGCGGGTCCGCTCCACCACCGACAGAGCAAGGGTGTTGACCACACCCAGCACCGCGATGACGATCGCCAGACCCAGCAGCGCGTACACCAGATACAGCATCACGGCGATCTGCTGCCGGATCAGTTCCTTGTAGTCGGCCTGATCCCTGACCTGCACCTGCGGATAGCGGTCGAGCGCCGTTTCCAGGCCCTTGCGCAGCTCCTTCACGTCGCTGCCGCTCGCGGCGTTGACGTACAGAGCGGCGTCCTGCCCGCCCGGCAGATACTTCGCCACGGTGGAGAGGCCCATGAACAGGCCGCCCTCCATCCCGGGGCCGCCGCTCTGGTCCATGTCGGTGAGTGCCCCGACCGTCAGCCGGGCCTTCTGCCCGCCAGGGAACTCGGCCGGCAGTACGGAGCCGATCCGCACCGTGTGGTCCGCCGCGTACTTCCGGTCCATGGCGATGCTGTCCGGCGCCAGCGCCGCCGCCGTGTCCCCGCTCGCGTAGGTGATCCTGGCAGCCTCGTCCAGCTGCGGGTCGTAGCCCGAAGCCGTCGACTCCACCCGCTTCCCGTCCGGAAGGTTCAGCGCGACCGGCGCGAAGCGCTGCCGCACGACTGTGCCCGCGCTCTCGACGCCCTGCACCTTTTCCGTGATCTCCTGCGGAAACGGCATGAAGTTGCTGTTCTGTACGACGAAGTCGGCACCCAGCGTCTTGTCGATCTGGTCGTCGAAGGACTTGGTCATCGAGGCGCTGGCGATCGAGAGCCCGCCCACCAGCGCCAGGCCCACCATCAGCGCGGCGGCGGTGGCGCCGGTGCGCCGCGGATTGCGCAGCGCGTTGCGCTGGCTCATCCGGCCGACCGATCCGAAGATCTTGGGGAACGCCCCGCCCAGCACCCGGATCACCGGCCGTACCAGCAGCGGCCCCGCCACCACCGTGGCGATCAGGGTCAGCACCACGCCGAGACCCAGCAGCGAGGACGCGGTGGCGGTCTTCTCGCTCACCGCGCATCCGGCGAGCGCGGCCGCGCCCGCCGCGGCGACCACCGTCCCCACGATCGCACGGACCCTCAACGGCCGCCCCACACCGGCGACTTCGGCATCCGCGAGCGCGGCCATCGGGGAGACCCGGGCCGCTCGCCGGGCCGGCAGATACGCGGCCACGAAGGTGACACCCACCCCGACCGCGTACGCGGACACCGGCGTCCCCACGCCGACCACCATCTCGGCGGCGCTCAGGTTCATCCCGAGCAGACCCATCAGCTCGATCAGCCCGGCCGCGAGCCCGATCCCGGCGGCCAGCCCGAGCGTCGAGCCGACCAGGCCGAGCAGCAGCGCCTCGGTGAGGACCGACCTGCGCACCTGGCGGCGGTCGGCGCCGAGCGCCCGCAGCAGACCCAGCTCACGGGTGCGCTGCGCGATCAGCATGGAGAAGGTGTTGACGATCAGGAAGATGCCGACGAGGACCGCGACACCGGCGAAGCCGAGCATCACCCACTTGATGACATCGAGGAATCCGCCGAGTTGTGCGGCGGCCGACTCGGCCTGCTCGTCGGCGGTCTTGAGCTCGTACGCATTACCCAGCTCGGCGGCGATCCGCTGCTTGAGCGTCGCATCGCTCACCCCCTCCTCGGCGTCCACCGAGATCGAGGAGGCCACGCCGGGCCGGCCCAGCAACTTGGTCTGGGCCGTAGGAGTGTCCAGGAAGACCAGCGCGGCACCGGGGTTGGTGGTGGTGAAGGTCGCGATGCCGACGATCTCGACCTTGAACGAGCCGGGCTGTGCGAGCACGGTGAGCGTGTCCCCGATGCGCGCCTTCTTCTTGTCGGCGGTGTCCTTGTCGAGCAGCGCCTCGCCAGGACCCTTCGGTTCGCGCCCGCTGGTCAGCTTCACCGGACTGCGTTCGGTGACATACCAGTTGGTGGCGATGGTGGGTGCGCCGGTCGTCGGCCCGACCGCCTTGTTCGTGGAGTCGACGACGGTGATGTTCTCCACGGCCGCGTCGATGTGGGTGGCCCTGACCCCGTCGACCGAGCCGATACGGTCCGCGAGACCGGCCGGGACCGTCCGTACGACTCCGGTCGGCAGACGCTCGTCGACGCCCTCCTTCGCCGCGACGGTCACATCCGCCGATGTGGAGGCGAAGAGCCGGTCGAAGGTACGGGAGACAGTGTCCGAGAAGATCAGACTGCCGCTGACGAAGGCCACCGACAGGAGCACCGCCAGCGCCGACAGCAGCAGCCGTCCCTTGTGCGCGAAGAAACTCCGCAGCGTCGCCTTCAGCATCGTGGCCTCAGCTCTTGTGCAGGGCGTCGGAGCCCGGGGTCTGGGGCGACGCCCCGGAGAAGAGGCGCATGCGCTCCAGCACGGCCTCGGCGGTCGGGTCCGGCATGACATCCACGATCCGTCCGTCCGCGAGGAACAGCACCACGTCCGAATGGGCGGCCGCGCCAGGGTCGTGCGTCACCATCACCACCGTCTGCTCCAGCCGGTCGACGGCCTCGCGCAGGAAGGCGAGCACCTCCGCGCCCGCGCGCGAGTCGAGATTGCCGGTCGGTTCGTCGGCGAAGATCAGCTCGGGGCGGGAGGCGAGCGCACGGGCACAGGCGACCCGCTGCTGCTGCCCGCCGGAGAGCTCGGCAGGCCGGTGTTTGAGCCGGTCCCGCAGCCCGAGGGTGTCGATGACCTGATCCACCCACTGTCGGTCGGGTTTACGCCCGGCGATGTCCATGGGGAGCGTGATGTTCTCGGCGGCGGTGAGCGTGGGCAGCAGATTGAACGCCTGGAACATAAAGCCGATCCGGTCCCTGCGCAGCCTGGTGAGCTCACGCTCCTTCAGGCCGGTGATCTCCGTGTCGCCCAGCCAGACCTGGCCGGCGGAGACGGTATCGAGCCCGGCGAGGCAGTGCATCAGCGTGGACTTCCCCGAGCCGGACGGGCCCATGACCGCGGTGAACCGGCCGCGCGCGATGTCGACATCGACCGCGTCCAGGGCGCGCACGGTCGTCTCGCCCGTGCCGTACGCCTTGGTCAGGGCCCGCGCCCGGGCGGCGAGTGGCACATCCGCGGCGTGGTCGTGGGTGGGTGCAATGGCAGGTGTGGACAAGGCTGCCTCCCGGGTCGTGGCCGCTCCAACTCCCGTACAGGAGGCGAGAGTAGAGGGGGTGTGCGGGTGTCGGTATCCCCCGGAGGTTCGGTCCTCGGGGTCCATGTAAGGGGCACTTGACGGCCCCCTTGCCGATGCTAGCGCTCTGGCGCTAGCGTGATGGTGTGGCGAAGACTCAGTTGAATGTACGCGTGGACGAGACCACCGCCGAGGCAGCGCGCCAGCGGGCCCTTCAGCGCGGGATGAGCGTGAACCGCTACATCGAGGAACTCGTCAAGCAGGACGCGGGTGAGGTGGGACGTACCTTTGTCGAGGCGGCGTCCGACTTCATGAAGCAGTACGAGTCCGTGTTCGCGGAGGAGTTCGGCGAGTTCGGCGCGGGTGACGGCTCGGGTAAAAGCGCGGGCAAGGACAAGGACACAGGCACCGGCCGCGCAGGCAAGCGTTGAACCTCTCGATCGACCTCGCCTGGCTGCTCATGGTCGCCGAGCACAAGACCCCCGGCGATCCACAGGTCACCGACTGGGGCGCGCTCGTCGCCGCCGTCAGCCGTCATGAGGCGGAGATATTCGGCATCGCCGTCTACAGCGACCCGCATGCCAGGGCCGCCGCGCTGCTTCAGCTGCTGCTCCATGTGCCCGCGCTCGAGCACTCCAACGCCATGTTCGCCTCGGCCGTCGCCTACGGCTATCTCGTCGCCAGCGGGCTGAAGGTGGTCACCTCGCCGGAGCAGGTGCGGGACCTGGCACGGCTGGTCAAGCAGGGCAAGGCGGACGTCAGGGCCATCGCCGACGAGCTGCGGCAGTGGCGCGGGTGAGCGCCTGACCAGGCCTGGCTCAATCACCGACGGGCCGCCGTGCCACGCCGAGGACGCAGGAGGACGCAGGCGTCCTCGGCCCCTTCTCCGGCACCCGCAGCCTGCGGTACATCCCGAGATCGAAGCCGGCGGCCTCGATCTCGGCGATGGTGTCCCGCGCGGTGTGACAGCCGCCGAAGAGCAGCGGCCAGACCGTACGGTCCAGGACGCGCTGGGTCTTCGCCATGGTCCGGCCATCGGCCAGCCCGTGCTCGAAGAACCGCAGTTCACCGCCGGGCCGCAGGACTCGTCTGATCTCGGAGAGCGCCCGCCGCACATCCCGTACGGAGCACAGCACCAGGGACACCACGGCCGCGTCGAACGCCTCGCTCTTGACCGGCAGCGCCTCGGCCGCGCCCGGCACCACGTCCACCGGGACATCGGAGCGCTGCGCGGCGTCCACCGCCAACTTCCGCAGGGTGCGCTCGGGTTCGATCGCCACCACCTCGGAGACCGCCGACGGATAGTGCGCGAAGTTCAGACCGTTGCCCGCGCCGATCTCGATCACCCGGCCCGAGAGACCGGCCAGCAGCTCATGGCGGTAGGTCGCGATTCCCGCTCTGACGTCCGCCGGCACACTGAATTTGGCGTAGACGCGCGAGAAGACGGGATGGTGGACGGCGTCCCGGGGCACTTTGGTGCTGCGCACAGGCATCGCGGGCCTCCTTGGGACGGACGAGCCGGTCACACCGCCATTCTCCCCCCGTACGGCGCCAGTCAGCCGCTCGAGCCGCCGACGAAACAGAACTCGTTTCCCTCCGGGTCCCGCAGAACCTGGAACCGTCCCTGGTCGTCGGTCACGACCGCCCCCACCCGTACGGCGCCGAGCCGTACCGCCTCGACGGCCGCGGCGTCGACGTCGCCCGCGTCGAGATCCAGGTGAAGCCGGTTCTTGACGGACTTGCCCTCGGGTACGCGCTGGAAGGCGACCCGTACGAAACCGGGCGGTTCGATGTACGACCAGTCGGCGCTGCGGTCCACCGGATCGCCGCCCAGGAGCTCCGCCCAGAAGCGGACAAGCCGCGCGGGGTCGTGGCAGTCGAAGACGATCTCGTCGATCCGTGCGCGCATGGGGTCAGCGTACGGCGGCGGTGAACGCGTCGGCGTTCCAGTCGCCGCCGAGCGTGGGCGCGAGCCAACTGGCGGCCCGCGCCCGGAACTCGGCCGGAGCCAGCGCTGCGGCCCCTTGCGGCACGGCCCCGAGGAGCGGCGCCCCGGCTGCCTCGGGCAGCTCCGCGAGATTGCATCGCGCGGCCAGATCCGGCTCGGTGGGCCAGCTGCCGACGACCACCCCGAGCTGCTCCAACTTCCGTGCGCGCAGGGCCTCCCCGGTCAGCGTGGTGGTATTGAGCGTCCCCAGCCCGGCGGGTACGACGACCAGCAGCGGCGCGCGGAGCAGCCCCGCGACATCGGCGAGCGTCGCCCCCTCCTCGTCGAGCCGCACGAGCAGGCCGCCGGCCCCTTCGAGCAGGACCAGGTCGTGCTCCGTGGTCAGCTTCTCCACGACCTGGACGATGTCCCGCGGCCGGACGGCGTCCATCCCGGCGCGCAGCGCGGCGGTCGCGGGAGCGAGCGGCTCGGGATACCGCGCGATCTCAACCCCGCTGACACGTCCGGCGAGCCGCACCACCTCGTCCACGTCGCCCGCCTCGCCGGGAGCCACCCCGGTCTGCGCGGGTTTCACCACGGCCACGGACGCGCCTCGCCCCCGCGCCACCGCGGCAATGGCGGCGGTGACGACGGTTTTACCGATCTCGGTCCCGGTCCCGGTGACGACGATGACTGCCATTGCTACGCCTCTGTCTCTCTGTTCACCTGCACGCCCTGCGGCTCCGGCCCCGCGCCGCGAGCCCGGGGCTGCCGCGGCCGGCGCCCGAGGGGTTGCGGGGGCGTCAGCCCCCGCAACCCTTTCCCGGGGTCCGGGGTGGAGCCCCGGCTCCGGTCAGCCCGCGGACACTGCTGCGGTCACGGCCCGGCAGACCCGGGCCAAGTCCTCGTCCCCCGTCACATACGGCGGCATCACATAGACCAGGTCCCGGAACGGCCGCAGCCACACGCCCTCCCGTACTGCCGCCGCCGTCGCCGCCTCCATGTCCACTTCGTGGTCCAGCTGTACGACACCGATCGCGCCCAGCACGCGCACTTCCTTCACGCCCGGCAGCGCCTCGGCCCCGGCCAGCCCGTCCCGCAGGCCCGCCTCAAGCCGTTTGATCTCCTTCTGCCAGTCCTGGCCGAGCAGTAGGTCGATCGACGCGCACGCGACCGCCGAAGCCAGCGGGTTCCCCATGAACGTCGGGCCGTGCGCCAGGACCGGGACCTCGCCGCGCGAGATGCCCTCGGCCACCCGTGAGGTGCACAGCGTGGCCGCCATCGTGAGGTAGCCGCCGGTCAGCGCCTTGCCCAGGCACATCACATCCGGCGAGACACCGGCGTGCTCCGCCGCGAAGAGCGCACCCGTACGTCCGAACCCGGTCGCGATCTCGTCGAAGATCAGCAGTACTCCGTGCTCGTCGCAGGCCTCCCGCAGCACCCTCAGATACTCGGAGGAGTGGAACCGCATCCCGCCGGCGCCCTGCACCACCGGCTCCACGATCACCGCGGCGAGTTCGTCCGCGTGCTGCGCGACAAGGTCCTGAAGGCCCGCCGCGTACGACTCCTCGAACTCCGCCGGCGGCGCCTCCGCGAAGATCTGGCGCGGCAGCACCCCCGACCACAGCCCGTGCATCCCACCCTCGGGGTCGCACACGGACATCGGCTGCCAGGTGTCCCCGTGGTAGCCGCCGCGCCAGGTCAGCAGCCGCTGCTTGGCCGGACGGCCCACCGAGCGCCAGTACTGCAGGCACATCTTGACCGCGACCTCGACCGACACGGAGCCCGAGTCGCAGAGGAAGACATGCCGCAGCGGCTCGGGCGTGATCTCGACCAGCCGGGTGGCCAGCCGCACGGCGGGCTCATGGGTGAGCCCGCCGAACATCACATGACTCATCCGCTCCAGCTGGCCGTGCGCCGCATCGTTGAGGACCGGGTGGTTGTAGCCGTGGATCGCCGACCACCAGGACGACATGCCGTCGATCAACTCGCGCTGCCCGTGCACCGGTTCGGCCAGCCGCAGCCGTACGCCGGACGCGGACTCCACGATCAACGGGTCCGTACGGCCCGGCATGGGGCCGTACGGATGCCAGACATGGGCCCGGTCCAGCGCCAGCAGCTCGCGGGGGCCGTAACCGGACTCAGGCATTGGGCGCGAGATCCGTACCGGCGCCCCGGCGGCGTACCGCCACCAGGTCCGTACGCGCTGCCGGGACCTCGGGCGAGGTCTCCGCCGGAGTCTCGGCGGCAGCAGCGTCACCGCCACCGCACACCGACGCACAGCCCCCGCCCCGGTGCTCGGGCAGCGTCGTCGTGTCCGTGCCCTCCACCTCGAAGCCCGCGTCCGCAATCATGTCGAGGTCGGCCTTGCCCGCCTGGCCCTCGCTGGTCAGATAGTCGCCGAGGAAGATCGAGTTGACCAGGTTCAGCGCGAGCGGCTGCATCGAGCGCAGATGCACCTCGCGGCCGCCCGCGAGCCGTACCTCGACGTCGGGGCAGACGAACCGCGTCATCGCGAGAATCCGCAGGCAGCGCTGCGGGGTGAGGTTCCACTCCTTGGCCAGTGGCGTGCCCTCGAAGGGGATCAGGAAGTTCACCGGCACCGAGTCCGGGTCGAGCTCGCGGAGCGAGAAGACGACGTCGACCAGGTCCGCGTCGCTCTCGCCCATGCCCGCGATCAGCCCGGAGCACGCGGAGAGACCAGCGGCCTGCGCCTGGTGCACCGTGTCCACCCGGTCGGCGTAGGTGTGGGTGGTGGTGATGTCCCCGTATGTCCCCTCGGACGTATTGAGGTTGTGGTTGTACGCGTCGGCGCCCGCGTCCCGCAGTCGCTCCGCCTGCCCGTCGGAGAGCAGCCCGAGACAGGCACAGACCTCGACGCCCTCGTTCTGCTCCTTGATCGCCTCGATGGTCTTCGAGACCCGGTCGACATCCCGGTCCGTCGGGCCACGGCCGCTCGCGACCAGGCAGACCCGCTTCGCGCCCCCGGCCACACCGGCGGCCGCCGCCTGCGAGGCCTCATCGGGCTTCAGCCAGGTGTACTTGAGGATCTCCGCCTTGGACCCGAGCCGCTGGGAGCAGTACGAACAGTCCTCGGGGCACAGTCCCGACTTCAGATTGACGAGATAATTCAGCTTCACCCGCCGTCCGAACCACTGTCGGCGCACCTTGCCGGCCGCGGCCACCACTTCGAGCAGATCGTCGTCGGAGGTCGCCAGCACGGCGAGCGCTTCTTCACGGGTCGGCAGCTCGCGCCGCAACCCCTTCTCCACCAGCGTGTTCAGCAGGTCCATGGTCCAGATCCTGACGTATGGCACATGCCGCGGCCAAGGAGGAACTCCACAACAGAGCATGTTTGAGGTGTGTGCATGGCCACATCCGTTCCTCGAGCCGGTCCGGTTAGGGTCTGTGCGCTGCCTACAAAAGGACCGGACCACCATGCCCCAGGATCCTTTCGAGTGGATCGACGACGAGTCGCGCCGCCGTGAGCGCGCCGGCCTCGTGCGTACGCTCCGGCCGCGCGCCGCGGACTCCGAGCTGCTGGATCTCGCCAGCAATGACTATCTGGGCCTGACCCGCCGCCCGGAGGTCACCGAGGCGGCGGCCGAGGCGGCCCGCCGCTGGGGCGCGGGGGCCACCGGCTCCCGGCTTGTCACGGGCAGCACCGCACTCCACGCCGAGCTCGAGCGGGAACTGGCCGCCTTCTGCGGATTCGAGGCCGCCCTCGTCCTGTCCTCCGGGTATGCCGCCAACCTCGCCGCCGTGACCGCGCTGAGCGGTCGCGGCTCACTGATCGTCTCCGACGCGGGCAACCACGCCTCGATCGTCGACGGCTGCCGGCTTTCGCGCGCGGAGACCGCGGTCGTCACGCACGCCGATGTCGATGCCGTACGCAAGACACTCGACGCGCACTCCGGGCAGCGGGCCCTCGCGGTCACCGACTCGGTCTTCTCGGTGGACGGCGACGCCGCGCCACTGCCCGGCCTCGCCGCCGCCTGCCGCGAGCACGGCGCCGCGCTGCTCGTCGACGACGCGCACGGTCTCGGTGTACTCGGCGATGGCGGCCGCGGAGCGCTGGACGCCGCAGGCATCGCGGGTCACGACGGCGTCGTCGCCACGCTGACCCTGTCCAAATCCCTCGGCAGCCAGGGCGGAGCGGTCCTCGGCCCGGCGCGGGTCATCGACCACCTGGTCAACACCGCGCGCACCTTTATCTTCGACACGGGCCTGGCTCCCGCCGCGGCGGGAGCCGCCCTGGCGAGCCTGCGGCTGCTGGGTCGCGAGCCCGAGCTGGCCGGCCGGGCCCGCGCGGTCGCCGGGATGCTTCACCGCAGGCTGACGGAGGCCGGTCTGACCGCCGCACGTCCGGACGCGGCGGTGGTCTCCGTGCGGGCGCCGTCACCGGAGGCCGCTCTGCGCTGGGCCGCCGACTGCCGTACCGCCGGGCTTGTCGTGGGCTGCTTCCGGCCGCCGTCGGTGCCCGACGGCATCTCCCGGATCAGGCTCACGGCACGGGCGGATCTGACGGATCAGCAGGTCGAGTCGGCGATCGCCACGATCACCGGGACCGCGCCGGTCAGTTGACGCTCCCTTCGTGGAGCGCGCCGAGGAAGCGCGACCAGGCCGCCGGGGAGAAGCACAGCGCTTGACGCGCGATGTTCTTCGAGTCCCGTACGGCGAGAGTGTCGTCGGGCAGCCGGGCCGCCTCGACGCAGTTGTTCATTCCCGTGCTGCGGCTGCTGCGCCGCCACGTTGAGCCGTCCTGTGCGAGGCAGTCGGACATGGGGGGTGCCTCCCTACGAGCCGTCACTGATCCGGGCGATGAGATCCAATGAGTCCTCGGGTGCAAGGGCCCGCGCCTGCATCGCGTGGAAGGCGGCGCAGTACACCTCGAGGTCTTCCTTCCGCTCGAGGTAGAGGCTACTCGTCAAGTGGTCGAGAACGACCACATCCAGATCAGAAGTGTTCGGAAAAGAGAAAATAACGAAAGGACCCGTGGGGCCGACATAGCCGCCGACCGAGAACGGCAGTACCTGCAGCCGCACATGGGGCAGTTGTGCCGTCGCCGTCAGCCCTCGCAATTGTTCGCGCATCACCCGTCGGCCCCCGACCTCGCGCCGTAGCACCGCCTCGTCGAGCACCGCGCTCAGCTCCAACGGCTTCTCCGCGCGGAGTACCGACTGGCGGGTCAGCCTCACCTCCACCAGCGAGTTCACCGTCGTGGCGGGCAGAGCCGCCAGCGCCGCCCGGGTCACCGCGCGCGCATAGTCCGGGGTCTGCAGCAGCCCGGGCACCACCGAGGTCTCCAGCGTCCGTGCGGCGCAAGCCTGGTCCTCCAAACTGATGAAGTCCCGGTACTCGGGCGGGAGCAGCCCGCGGTACGCATGCCACCAGCCGTTGCCCATGCCGTCGGCCGCACCCGCCAAGGTCTCGAGCAGCGTGCGCAGTTGAGGGTCAGCCACTGTGTACACATCCAGCAGCAGGGTCACATCCGACGCCTTGACCCCGCTGATGCCGGTCTCGATCCGGCTCACCTTCGACTGGTGCCAGCCGGCGAGCCGTGCGGCGTCCCGGCTGGTGAGGCCCGCGGCCAGACGCAGCCTCCGCAACTCCGCGCCGAGCTTGCGGCGCCGTACCGCGGGACCGTGCTGCATCGCCCGCTCCTTCCCGTCCTTCCGGCATGCTGTCCTTCCAGCTGTACTTCCGTCGCACTGATCTTCCGGCCGGGACCAAAGTGCGAGTCTCTGCCCAAATACGGTCTCGCGTAGCAGAGTTCACTGCTTCGAGCGACAGATATATGCATATCTTGGTGGATCGCCGCCCTCGACGGCACGATCAGTGGCACTCTGGCGCGAAGCGCAATCCGTGGCCGCCCTCGCATTTCATCCGCTACGAGTCGGAGCCGGCCCGGTGGGAAAGGGACAGCGTCGCCATGGCAGACCATCAGGAAGCCTCCGTCACCCTGCCGAGCGATCCAGCCTCGGTCTCCGCCGCCCGGAGATACGCCACAGACGTCATCGCCGAATGGGGTCTGCCCATCGAGACCGAGGCCGTCGACACGGTGCGGCTAATCGTGTCCGAACTCGCCACCAACGCCGTCCAGCACACCTTCGGCCAGTCGCCGACCTTCACCGTGGACCTCCGTCTCGATCGGGACGAGCAGCTTCGTATCGGCGTCACCGACAGCCACCCGCGCTGGCCGCAGCGGCTGCCCGCAGCCGTACGCCAGGACAACGGCCGCGGCATGGTGATCATCCGCAGCCTGACCGCCGAGTGCGGTGGAGAACTCTCCGTCGCACCGACCCCCGAGGGCGGCAAGACCGTGTGGATCGCCCTGCCGTGGATTGTCCCGGTCCAGAACTGACCACCAGTGTCCGGCTGTCAGCTCCCTGCGCGGCCGAACGCGCCGCGCAGCAGAGCCCGCAGCGAATCTGCTGCGGGCGACGATTCCTCGCCCCGGTGCGCGACCGAGATCGTCCGTCGGAAGTCCGCCGGCTCCAACTGCCGTACACCGAGCGGCGTCGCGGCCATCGCGGCGACCATCTCCGGCACCACCGCCACGCCGAGTCCCGCACTGACCAGTGCGCACACCAGCGCATAGCCGGGTGACTCGACCACCACAGCGGGAGTCGCCCCGGCCCGCGCCAACGCTCCTTCCACGCCCTTGCGCGGCGGATGCGAGGGTGCGCTGCTGATCAGCGGCTGCCCTGCGAGATCGGCCACCGGCAGCCTGCTCGAGCCGCCCGCCAGCGCATGACCGGGCGCCGTCACCAGCACCAACTCCTCCACGAGCAGTGGTTCCAGAATCACCCCCGACGGCGGTGGAGCCGGCTCGGCCGGTTCGTACGCATGCGTCAGCGCAAGATCGACCTCGCCGGCCGCCACCGCCAGGACCCCGCCCGGCGGCTCGTACTCCGCGACGGTCAGTTCCACATCCGGATGGGCCCGGCGGAAGGAGCTCAGAACCGGCGGCAGCAGATGGATGCCGACCGTGGTGAAGGTGCCGACGCGCAGGCGTCCGCCGGAGAGACCGGCCAGCCGCGCCAGCTCGTGCCGTGCCCGGTCCATCTCGTCCAGCACTCGGCGGGCCCGTGCTGCCAGCAGCTCGCCCGCGGCCGTCAATCGTGCCCCGCGATGGTGCCGTACCAGCAGGGGCGCCCCCGCCTCCCGCTCCAGCTTGGCCAGCTGCTGGGAGAGCGCGGGTGCGGTGTAGCCCAGTCGGGCGGCGGCGCGGGTGATCGAACCGGCCTCCGCGACCGCCACCAGCGCCGCCAGCCGCGTCGGGTCGTACATGTCACCTCTTAAGCATTGCTTTAGGCAGACCATGAAGATTGCAAGTACACGTTAAGGCCTGTGCGGGTCCAGGATGGCGGGCATGGACGCACAACTGGTTGCTTTCACCGGGGTCGCCGCGGGCATGGTCGCCATGCCGGGCGCGGATTTCACCGTCGTCGTACGCAACGCCCTCGCCTCCCGGCGTGCGGGTGTGGCCTGCGCCGTCGGTGTCGCGGGGGGACTGCTGGTGCACACCGCGCTGGCGGTCGCGGGACTCGCGGCTGTGCTGGTCGCCGTGCCGGTGCTGTACCGGACGCTGCAGATCGCGGGCGGGGCCTATGTGCTCTATCTGGGTGTACGGGCGGTCCGCGGCGCACTGCGTCCGCAGCTCGCCGTGCAGGACCCGGAGGGGCAGCCGGCCGGCGGCACGGGGCGCAGTCTGCGGCAGGGCTTCCTCACCAACGTCCTCAATCCAAAGGCGCCGGTGCTCTTTCTCAGCCTGCTCCCGCAGTTCGTGCCGGACGGCGTTCCGGTGCTGACGCGCACTTTCCTGCTCGCCGCCATCGTCGTCGTACTGGCTCTGCTCTGGTTCCCGCTGGTGGCACTGCTGGTGGACCGCCTCGGTCAATGGCTGCGCCGCCCGCGCACGACCCGGGCCGTGGAAGGCGTCACCGGTGGGGCCCTCACTGCGCTGGGCGTGACGCTGCTGGCCGAGCCGCTGGCGCACTGAGCCGTTGGCCGGCCCGGTACGCCGGTCGCCGACAACCGTCGACGACCGGCGGACCGTGAGCGATCAGCCGAGAGCGGCGAGACGTGAGCGGTGAGCCGCCGGTCGTCAGCGCACGCGGCCGTACCAGACGTTCTTCGTCCAGATCTTCTCCAGCCGCACCACGGTGCCGGTCTTGGGCGAGTGCCAGATCTTGCCGCCGCCGGCGTAGATCCCCACGTGGTAGACGTAGCTTCCGGAGTGGAAGAAGACCAGGTCCCCGCGCTGCCGGGAGGCGGCCGAGACATGCTTGGTCCTGTTG
Source organism: Streptomyces sp. NPDC048479 (assembly GCF_040651435.1). Classification (NCBI taxonomy): domain Bacteria; kingdom Bacillati; phylum Actinomycetota; class Actinomycetes; order Kitasatosporales; family Streptomycetaceae; genus Streptomyces; species Streptomyces sp. NPDC048479. Next base: position 115,478 of record NZ_JBEZKA010000014.1, on the reverse strand, counting down.
TACTGCTGCTGGGCGGTGCGTGGCAGCTTCTTGCCGACGTTCTTGTACGAGTAGAACGTCAGGCCCGAGCAGTCGAACCGGTGCGGGCCCGAGGCGCCGTACCTGTACGGCGATCCCCTCTTCGATGCGGCCACTTTGAGTGCCTTGCTCGCATAGGCCGTGGCCGCGTTGGCTTCGGTAGTGGCGCCCGGCGCCACCAGTGTGCCGCCGACGGCGGCAAGAGTCAGGGCCGATACGGCACCCGCCCGGGACATCATGGTCAGAGACGGGACATGAATCTGCGCAATCATGCGCAACCCTTCGTCAACCGCCTGTGAAGGATGACCTGTCGGGTTCGGACGGACGAAGATGCCCGGCCGCTGATGCGGCTTCACCCCTAGGGACGACCGGACTGCCCGGCCACCCCGTCCTGCTTGGGTCCTCCACTCCTGCCGATGCACTTCTGTCGACCAGACATCCGGAGCGGCGGCAGGACTCAGCGTCCGCCCGGACCGCCCCGCCGAGGTGGCGGGGGCTTGTCGTCCCAGGGATCTTGACTCATGCCATGCCGGATTTCCGTGCGAAACGACGGTATGTGAGTCTCGTCACCCCTGACCTGTTCGGGTGGACAGGGCCGTTTCGGTGATCGGTCCGCGACGCCTGACGAACGCCTTACCAGCAGCGGAACGGCTTATTCCGCTAGATCGGTAGTCGGGTTGCGCAAGTTGTGCGGTACCGCCGATTGGATCGCGACTACACCGAACGAGGGAGGCTACGCGGTACCCCGATGGCGGTAGACGGGAGTGGAGGATCCGTCAACTCATGGAAGCGGGCGGCATCGTCACCCGGCCCGCCCTGCGCTCGCCGTCGAGCACCCTGAGCGCTTCGGCGAGCGTTGCCGCGTGTACTTCGCTCTCGCCGCGCATATGCATCAGCGTCAGCGCGTCCTTGAGCGCGGCGGCCCGGCCGAGCAGGGCCTGTGCCGCGCGCAGTGCGCCGTAGGTGTGCGTGGCGCGGGCCGGGTTGATCCGCCCCAGCAGATCGACGACCTCGAGATAGCTGTCGATGAAGTCGGCCTCGGCGCGGGTCAGTGCGGGCAGCGACGGCAGTTCGGGTGGCAGCATCGGGCGCTCACCGCGCACCGGGGTTGATGAGCGAGGTCTTGCGGTTCTTGATGACGTGGTCCACCAGTCCGTACGCCTTGGCGTCCCCGGCGTCGAAGATCTTGTCGCGCTCCAGGTCGGCGGCGATCCGCTCCGGGGTCTGGCCGGTGTGACGTACGAGCATCTCGGCGAGTTGGGCACGCAACCGCAGCAACTCCTGTGCCTGGATCTCCAGATCGGACGGGCTGCCCCACAACTGCTCCTCGGCGGCGGGCTGCCGGACGACGATCCGGGCGCCGGGCAGCGCCATCCGCTTGCCCGGGGTGCCGGCGGCGAGCAGCAGTGCGGCGGTTGAGGCGGCCTGGCCCAGGCAGGTCGTCTCCACGTCACAGGTGACCACCTGCATCGTGTCGTAGATCGCGGACATGGCGCTGAGCGAACCGCCGGGGGAGTTGATGTACAGGCTGATGTCCCGGTCCGGGGCGGCGTATTCGAGATGCAGGAACTGCGCGATCACGTCGTTGGCGGAGGTGTCGTCGACGGCGGTCCCGAGGAAGATGATCCGCTCCTCGAGCAGCTTCGAGTACGGGTCGCGGGTGCGGGATCCCTCACTGGTGCGCTCGGTGAACTCGGGCAGGACGTAGCGGGCGGCAGGGCGGCTCATGGCGTACCTCTCCTCGGATGCGGCCTCTGTAAAAAATGTACAGGACGTACAGGCCGTTATGATGGGGAGCATGGCCTACGAGATTCCGGTGACGCAAGCCCGCGCAGAGCTCGCCGAACTGATCAACCGCGTTGTCTACGGCGGGGAGCGTGTCGTCGTGACCCGGCACGGAAAGCCGCTCGTGGCGCTGGTGTCAGCCGCTGACCTGGAACGACTCGAGAGGGACCAGGAGGCCGCCGAGGAGCAGGTGATCAGCTCGGTCTCCTCGCTCGGCTCGGTCGCGTCCGCTTCCGGCGAACGGGGGCGCTTCGGTCTGGGCGCCGAGCACCGCCGTCCCGACCGGCGCGGCTGACCGCACGTCACCACGCGAAGAGGCCGCGCGCCCCCGTCCGCTACAGCGGGGGCACGCGGCCGGTCGATGGGCCTCGATGGGCCTAGAAGGGCTCAGCCGACGGGTACCGGTACGGCCTCGCGTTCTGCGGCGGCGACCGGTCGTCCGCCACGGCGCCCGCTCGCCAGAACCGCGGCCAGTCCGAGTGCGGCCCAGAGCGAGAGAGTGAGGACCGCGGCCCCGGCGGCGTTGCCGTCGAAGTACGCCACCGACCGGAGCAGCGTCCCGCCCGCGCCCGGCGGAAGCCACTGGCCGATCAGTCCGACAGGCTCCGGCAGCAGCTCGGGTGCGCTCGCGGCACCCGAGAACGGGTTGCCGATGAGCACCATCAGAAGTCCTCCGAGGGCGAGCCCCGGCGTACCGATCAGGGCGGCGAGTCCGGCCACGGCCGCGCCGATGGCCAGGACGGTCAGGCCCAGTACCCCCGCCTCGGTCCACCAGGAGCCGGTGAGCACGCCGAGCCAGCTGTCGGCGAGGGCGGCGGCGGTGATGCCGACCAGGACCGCGGTGCCGATCAGTGCGGTCGCCGCGCGGGCCCCGCGCAGCCCCAGCAGGGTCACGACGGCGCCGGCGGCGACACCGGCCAGGGCCAGCGGAAGGATGCTCGCCGCCAGTGCGCTGCCGCGCGGATCGCCGGAGGATGCGGGCACGACGTCCGTGACCTGCACCTGCGTACCGGCCGGAGCCTGTGTGGTGACGGCCTCCTTGAGGAGCTGGGCGACGACCGGACTGGCCGCCGAAGCGGTCAGCAGTCGCGGTCCTTCGGCGGTGACGACCACCGCTCCGTATACGACCCGGCCCTCGATCGCGGAGCGGGCGGCGGCCTCGTCGTCGTAGCGGTGTACGTCGAAGGTCCCCTCGCGCTGCTCGAATCGCTGCTCCAGCTGTGCGGTCGCGGCCACCGGTCCGGCGATGCCGATGGGTACGTCGCGGGGCGCGGTGCGAGCGGCCGGCCAGGCGAAGGCCCAGAGGGCCAGCGCCACCAGGGCGGGGATCAGGACCATCGCCGCGACCATGCGGCGGGTGGACGTAGCGGGCATGATGGCCCTCAATTCAAAGAGAAGGATCGTTCGTTTTGGCTCTGGCCTCACTGTCCCGCCGAGGTGGATCCTTGTCAAGAATGAATGTTCGTTTTAGGTTTGGGTCATGGCCCGCGTATCCCAGGAACACCTCGACGCCCGCCGCCGCCAGATCCTCGACGGCGCCGCCCGCTGCTTCGCCCGCAACGGCTTCCACGCCACATCGATGCAGGACATCCTGCGTGAGGCAGGTCTGTCGGCCGGCGCGGTCTACCGCTACTTCCGCAGCAAGGAGGAGCTGATCGCGGCCATCGCCGACGAGGCGTTCAGTGCGATCCGCGGAGCCTTCGACGACGCCGCGAGGACCACCCCGCCGCCCACCCCCGACGTGCTCCTCGGCCGTGTGCTGCGCGGCATGCTGGAGGAGCAGGTGCCCGGCGGCGACCGGCAGGCCTTTGCGCGGCTGATCGTGCAGGTGTGGACCGAGACCCTGCGCAACGAGCAGCTCGCCGCCACGCTGGACGAGGGATACAGCGCCATGCGCCAGGCCTGGGCGAAGGTCGTGGACGCCTACCGCGACAACGGTCTGATGGCCGCCGATGTACCCGCCGACCATGTCGCCCGCACCCTCATCGCCACCGCCCAGGGCTTCATCGCCCAGCAGGCGCTTTTCGGTGATGTGCGGGTCGAAGTCCTGGAGGACGGACTCCGGGCGCTGATGTCCATGCGGGATCCCAAGATCAGTTAACGCGCCGGAAAAACTTTCGCCCTAACGTTCAACCCCAGGTCGGGAGACTCCCGCGCATAGGTCAACAGAGTGTTGACGTGAGCTATGTTCCCGCTACCCAGGCGGGACCGGGCCGGACGACAGTGAGGCGGACACGTGCAACTCTCCCCGCACGAGCAGGAACGACTGCTCATTCATGTGGCCGCCGACGTCGCGGAGAAGCGCCGCGAGCGCGGGGTGCTGCTGAATCATCCCGAGTCCGTCGCGCTGATCACCTCGCACATACTCGAAGGCGCGAGGGACGGCCGTACCGTCGCCGAACTCATGGCCTCGGGACGCAAGGTCCTCACCCGCGCAGACGTCATGGAGGGCATCCCCGAGATGATCCACGACGTCCAGGTCGAGGCGACCTTCCCGGATGGCACCAAGCTCGTCACCGTCCACGACCCGATCGTCTGAGGGGACGCAGATGATCCCGGGAGAGATCCTTTTCGCCGACGGCTCCATCGCACTCAACAAGGGCCGTGAGGTCACCCGCCTCGTTGTCGTCAACGCTGCCGACCGGCCCGTCCAGGTCGGCTCCCACTACCACTTCGCCGAGGCGAACCCCGGTCTGGACTTCGACCGCGCGGCCGCCCGCGGCAAGCGGCTGAACATCGCCGCGGGAACCGCCGTGCGCTTCGAGCCCGGCATCCCCGTCGACGTCGAACTCGTCCCCTTCACCGGAGCGCGTGTCGTCCCGGGGCTGCGCGGCGAGACCGGAGGACCCCTCGATGCCTGAGCTGAACCGCGCCGTCTACGCCGATCTCTTCGGCCCCACCACCGGCGACCGTATCCGGCTCGCCGACACCGACCTGCTCGTCGAGATCGAGGAGGACCGCTCCGGCGGGCCCGGACTCGCGGGCGACGAGGCCGTGTTCGGCGGCGGCAAGGTGATCCGCGAGTCGATGGGGCAGTCCCGTACGACGCGGGCCGAAGGCGCACCCGACACGGTCGTCACCGGTGTCGTCATCATCGACCACTGGGGCATCGTCAAGGCCGACATCGGCATCCGCGACGGCCGGATCACCGGCATCGGCAAGGCCGGCAACCCGGACACGATGGACGGCGTACATGCCGATCTCGTCATCGGTCCCGAGACCGAAGTCATCGCCGGCAACGGGAAGATCGTCACGGCGGGCGCCATCGATGCGCACGTCCACTTCATCTCGCCGACCCTCATCGACCAGGCCCTGGCGACCGGCGTCACCACTCTCGTCGGCGGTGGCACCGGACCGGCCGAGGGCACCAAGGCCACCACCATCACCCCGGGCCCCTGGCACCTTGCCCGGATGTTCGAGGCGCTGGACACCCTCCCCGTCAACATCGGGCTGCTCGGCAAGGGCAACACGATGTCCCGCGAGGCCATGCACTCCCAACTGCGCGGCGGAGCGCTCGGATTCAAGATCCACGAGGACTGGGGGTCGACCCCTGCTGTCATCGACACCTGTCTGAGCGTGTGTGAGGAGACCGGCGCGCAGCTCGCCATCCACACGGACACGCTGAACGAGGCGGGCTTCGTCGCGGACACACTCGCCGCCATCGCCGGACGCACCATCCACGCGTACCACACCGAAGGTGCCGGCGGCGGGCATGCACCGGACATCATCACCGTGGTCTCCGAGCCGTACGTCCTGCCCAGCTCCACCAACCCCACCCGGCCGCACACCGTCAACACCATCGAGGAACACCTCGACATGCTGATGGTCTGCCACCACCTCAATTCGGCCGTTCCCGAGGATCTCGCCTTCGCCGAGTCCCGGATCCGGCCCTCCACCATCGCGGCCGAGGACATCCTGCACGACCTCGGCGCCATCTCGATCATCTCGTCGGACTCCCAGGCCATGGGGCGCATCGGCGAGGTGGTGATGCGTACCTGGCAGACCGCGCACGTCATGAAGAAGCGCCGCGGAGCACTGCCCGGCGACGGCCGCGCCGACAACCACCGGGCACGTCGCTATGTCGCCAAATACACGATCAACCCGGCGGTCGCTCAGGGCCTCGACCACGAGATCGGCTCGGTCGAGTCGGGAAAGCTCGCCGACCTGGTGCTCTGGGAGCCGGCTTTCTTCGGCGTCAAGCCGCAGCTCGTCATCAAGGGCGGCCAGATCGCGTACGCGCAGATGGGCGACGCCAACGCCTCCATTCCCACTCCGCAGCCGGTGCTGCCGCGGCCGATGTTCGGCGCGCTGGGCCGGGCGGCGTCGGTGAGCTCGTTCAACTTCGTCGCCGAGGCGGCGATTGAGGACGGACTGCCCGAACGCCTGGGCCTGGGCAAGCAGTTCGTACCCATCAAGAACACCCGGCGGATCACCAAGGCCGACATGCGGGAGAACGACGCGCTGCCTCGTGTCGAGGTCGACGCCGACACCTTCACAGTGACCATCGACGGCGATGTGGTCGAGCCCGCACCGGCGGCGGAACTGCCCATGGCGCAGCGCTACTTCCTCTTCTGATGGGTACGCGATGAGCCGCGCCGCACTCCTCGTCCTCGCCGACGGCCGGTTCCCCGCCGGTGGCCACGCCCACTCCGGCGGTGCCGAACCGGCCGTCAAGGCAGGACGCATACGCGATGCCCGGGACCTGGCGGACTTCTGCCGGGGCCGGCTGCACACCACCGGCCTCACGGCGGCGGCTCTCGCCGCCGCGGCCGCCCTGGGCCTCGACGCGCTGGCGCTCGACGAGGCCGCCGACGCCCGTACCCCCTCGCCCGCCCTGCGGGCCACCGCCCGCAAACTCGGCCGGCAGATGATGCGGGCCGCCCGTTCCACCTGGCCGAGCCAGGAGCTCGACGCGCTCGCCGCGGCCCGCCCGCGCGGCGCACACCAGCCGATCGTGCTGGGGCTCGCCGCCCGCTCCGCAGCCCTCGGCCCCGAGGACGCCGCACACTGCGCCGTGTACGAGGCGGTCAGCGGCCCGGCCACCGCGGCCGTACGCCTCCTCAGCCTCGACCCTTTCGAGGCGACGGCGGTGCTGGCACGGCTGGCGCCCGAACTCGACGCGGTCGCCGGACAGGCCGCGCGGGCAGCGGCCGAGGCGGCCGTCGAAGGACTCGACGCGCTGCCCGCCGCCTCCGCCCCGCTGCTCGACCTCACCGCGGAGGCACACGCAGCCTGGCCCGTACGCCTCTTCGCCTCGTAGGACCAACAGGAGCCGCACCATGCACCTCGACCACTCCCACCACGGCCCGGCCGCTGTCAGTGCCGACGCCGCACGCCCCGACGGCACCCGGCGCGCCCTGCGCATCGGCCTCGGCGGCCCCGTCGGTTCCGGCAAGACCGCGACCGTTGCCGCGCTCTGCCGTGCCCTGCGCGACCAGCTGTCCATCGCCGTCGTCACCAACGACATCTACACCCGCGAGGACGCCGAATTCCTGCTCCGCAACGCGGTACTGCCGCCCGAGCGCATCCAGGCCGTCGAGACCGGCGCCTGCCCGCACACCGCGATCCGCGACGACATCTCCGCCAACCTCGAAGCAGTCGAGGACCTGGAGGAGAGTGTCGGCCCGCTCGATCTGATCCTCGTCGAGTCCGGCGGCGACAATCTCACCGCGACCTTCTCCAAGGGCCTTGTCGACGCCCAGGTCTTCGTCATCGATGTGGCAGGCGGCGACGACATCCCGCGCAAGGGCGGGCCGGGCGTCACCACCGCCGATCTGCTCGTGATCAACAAGACCGACCTGGCGCCGTACGTCGGCTCCGACCTCGGCCGGATGGCGCGCGATGCCAAGGAGCAGCGCGGTGAACTTCCCGTCGCCTTCACCTCGTTGAAGGACGAGGAAGGGGTGGCGCCGGTCGCCGACTGGGTGCGCGCGCGGCTCGCCGCCTGGACCGCATGAGCATCCAGGCCACGGCCCGTATCGTCGCCACCCGGGACGGCCTGCCGGTACTGGAGAGCGACGGGCCGCTCGCACTGCGCCGCACCCGGGCCACCGGTCCATACACCCGGGTTACTGTCGTCGGCGCGATGAGCGCGCCGCTCGGCGGTGACCGGCTCGCCATCGACGTGCAGGTGGAGGACGGCACACGGCTGGCCGTCGACTCCGCCGCAGCGACCATCGCCCTGCCCGGACGCATCCCCGAACAGGCCCACTACGACGTCCGGTTGAAGGTGGGCGACGACGCCGAACTGCGCTGGCTGCCGGAACCCCTCATCTCCGCGCGCGGCAGCGATCTGCGGATGCGCACCCGTGTCGAACTCGCCGCCACCGCACGGCTGGTGCTCCGCGAGGAGCAGATCCTCGGCCGGTACGGCGAGCAGCCGGGCACCCTTGCGAGCCGCCTCACCGTCCACCGGGCCGGACGCCCTCTCCTGGACCAGGAACTCGGCTGCGGACCCGGCGCGCCCGGCGGCTGGGACGGCGGGGCGGTGCTGGGCGGCCACCGGGCCGTGGGCCAGCTCCTCATCGTGGACCCCGCGTTCGAGGAGAAGCCCGCGGAGCCCCGGCTGCTGGGCCCGAGCGCGGCTCTCACACCGCTCGCCGGTCCTGCCGTACTGGTCAATGCCGTCGCGCCCGACGCGCGTCAACTACGTCGCGTACTCGACGAGGTGCTGCAGGCGGAACTGCCCGAGTGAGGTAATGGGGCGAACCCGGGCAATTCCCTGCACCGCTCAGCGGGACACTACTCACCGGTTATTGGTTCGGTAAAGAAACACCAGTCCGACCTGTTCCCAGCAGCCCCGGAGACGAAAGGATCCCCCCGGAGAACTCGACTAGAGAAGGGGGAGTTCTACGTGAGACGCACAGCAGTGCTCGGCTCGGCCGGCACTCTGATCGCGGGCACCCTCATAACGGGCGCGATCGCGGCTCCGGCGGCCAACGCCGAGACCCGCAACAGCGGTTGGTCCGAGGCCCGCGGCGTTCAGGTGGCCGCGGAGCGGGCCGCCAAGCAGGGCATCGACTGGGCGGACTGCCCGGCGGACTGGGGTTTTGCCAAGCCCATCCAGTGCGGCTGGGTGAGCGTGCCGCTCAACTACGCGCGGCCGAACGGCAAGCAGATCAAGATAGCCGTCGACCGGATCGGCAACACCGGCACCAAGGCGGAGCGCCAGGGCGCCCTGGTCTACAACCCGGGCGGCCCCGGAGGCTCGGGCATGCGCTTCCCGACCCGGGTCACGAACAAGAACCCGCTGTGGGCCAACACCGCGAAGGCGTACGACTTCGTGGGCTTCGACCCGCGGGGTGTCGGCCACTCGACGCCCATCTCCTGTGTCGACCCGCAGGAGTTTGTCAAGGCGCCGAAGGCCGACCCGGTGCCGGACAGCGAGGCCGACAAGCGCGCCCAGCGCAAGCTCGCCGCGGAGTACGCGGACGGGTGCGCCGAGCGCAGCGGCTGGATGCTGCCGCACATGACGACGCCGAACACCGTGCGCGACCTGGACGTCATCCGGGCCGCCCTCGGTGAGAAGAAGCTCAACTTCCTGGGCGTCTCCTACGGCACGTACATGGGCGCGGTCTACGCGACGCTCTTCCCGGGCCATGTGCGCCGGATGATCGTCGACAGCGTGGTCAACCCCTCGCGCGAGAAGGTCTGGTACGAGGCCAACCTCGACCAGGACGTCGCCTTCCAGATGCGCTGGAACGACTGGAAGGCCTGGGTCGCCAAGAACGACGCGACCTTCCACATCGGGAACACTCCCGAGAAGGTCGAGCAGCAGTGGCTGAAGCTGCGGGCCACCGCCAAGAAGAGCCCGCTCGGCGGGGTCCTCGGACCGGCGGAGCTCATCAGCTACTTCCAGAGCGCGCCGTACTACGACTCCTCCTGGGCGCCCATCGCCCAGACCTGGAGCAAGTACATCGCCGGTGACACCCAGGCACTGGTCGACGCGGCGGCGCCCGACCTGTCCGACACCGCGGGCAACATCGCCTCGGAGAACGGCAACGCCGTCTACACGGCTGTCGAGTGCGCGGACGCCAAGTGGCCGACCAGCTGGAAGAAGTGGGACCGGGACAACACCCGGCTCCACAAGGACTACCCCTTCATGACGTGGGCCAACGCCTGGATGAACCTCCCGTGCGCCACCTGGTCGTCCAAGCAGCAGACCCCGGTCAACGTAAAGACCGGCAAGGGCCTGCCGCAGGTGCTCATCGTGCAGTCCACGCGTGACGCCGCCACTCCCTTCGACGGCGCCGTCGAGCTGCACAAGCGGCTCAAGGGCTCGCGTCTGATCATCGAGAAGGACGCCGGCTCGCACGGTGTGACCGGACTGGTCAACCCGTGCATCAACGAGCGGGTGGACGCCTACCTGCTCAGCGGCAAGCTGGACAGCAGCGATGTGACGTGCGCTCCGCACGCCACGCCGAAGCCGTAAGGCTCAGCGGTACGGGGGAGGGGCGGCCGGTCACGGCCGCCCCTCCTTTCATCCCTCCAGCCAGGAGTCCTCCGCCGCGTAGTCGAACCAGTCGTCTTCGTACTTCACGAGGTTGCTGAAGCTCTCGCGCCAGTCGCGGCCGTCGAGCTGCCGGGCGAGCCACTCGACGGTCGCCGGCAGCGAATCGGCATAGCTCGTGGTGGCTCGGTAGCCCAACTCCCGCTCCGCCGCCGACATGTCGTACACGATCGGATGTTCCGACCCCCACGGCGTGAGACCCACCGTGCCCACCGGCGCCGCTCCGTCGATGAGGACGGTCTTGCTCGTCACGCCGAGCGCCGCGTCCACTCCCGCGCTGATCTCAGCGACCGTCGGTACGTCCGGATCACCGGCGTTGAGCACCCGTGAGCCCGGCTTCGCCGCCGCCAGCCGGATCAACTCGGCGAGATTGCCGACATGGACGGGGTGGAAGCGGGACTGCCCGTTGTACGCGAGGATGCGCACCGGCCGCCGGTCCAGCGCCCGCCGCACGAAGAACAGTTCGCGCGGACCACGGCAGTGCGGTCCGTGGATCGCGCCCGCGCGCAGCAGGGTCACCGGCAACTCGTGGCCCGCCGCGAGCAGTTCCCGCTCCAGCGCCACCTTGCGAGTGCCGTACGTCGCCTCCCCGGGCGCCACCGTCCGCTGCGACTCCGGGATCGGCACCGGATAGCGCGGAAAGCCGCCGGGCTTGTCCTGGGTGTCGAAGCTGCGGCCCTTGTCGTCCTCGTACACCGCGCCGCTGGAGATCACGACCGCCGAGCCGATCCGGTCCGCGAGCGCCCTCAACTGCCGTGCGTGGCCCCGTCCGTAAGCGACCATGTCCACCAGCACATCACAGCCGTCGCCGAGCGCGGCGGCCAGAGCCGCGTCGTCCTCCCGGTCGACCCGGACCGCCTGGACGTCCTCGGGCCGGCGCTCGTCCCGGCCGCCGCCGCGCGAGGCCGCCCGTATCTCCCATCCGTCCGCGGCGAGCGCGGCCACCGCGGCCCGTCCCACCTGTCCTGTCGCACCGAGCACGAACACTCTTCCCTTGGTCATGGAAGGCACGCTAGGTGTGCGGTGGACGCCGAGCCCAGGCGGATTGGCCGAGCGCAGATTCGCTCTCAGCTTCTTCGCCGCGGGAACTTCTTCGGCTGCTCCAACTCCGCCTTCACCTCGGCGGCGTAGCGGTCCACATACTCCTGGCCGGACAGCTCGAGGATCGCGTACATGATCTCGTCGGTAATGGCGCGGATGGCCGCCTTCTCGTTCTCCATGCCCGCGTACCGCGAGAAGTCCATCGGCTCGCCGAAGCGGACGGTGACCCGCTTGATCTTCGGCATGACCTGTCCGGGCGGCTGGATCTCGAACGTCCCCACCATCGCGCAGGGCACCACCGGCGCCTGCGCCCTGAGCGCCATCACCGCGACACCGACCTTGCCCTTGTAGAGCCGGCCGTCGTGCGACCGGGTGCCCTCGGGGTAGATCCCCAGCAGCTCGCCCTTGCTCAGCACTCCGAGACCCTCGCGGATGGCCGCCTGGCCGGCCTCCTTGCCGGAGCGGTCCACCGGGATCTGCCCGGCGCTGCGGAAGAACGCGGCGGTCAGCCGCCCCTTCAGGCCGGGGCCGGTGAAGTACTCGGCCTTGGCGAGGAAGGTGATACGCCGCTTGATGATGGCCGGCATCAGGAAGTGGTCCGAGAACGACAGATGGTTGCCCGCGACGATCGCCGCGCCCTCCGCGGGGATGTGCTCGACTCCCTCGATCCTGGGCCGGAACAGCAACCGCAACAGCGGCCCCAGAATGACGTATTTGAGCACGTAGTAGAACACGGGGGTCGCTCCCAACTGTACCGGTTCGGCTCCGGGGCCGCGTTCTGCCAGGTCATGGGGTATTTCGACGGGGGTCAGTGTATGTGCATGTCTCGTCCGCTGTAACCACCTCTGATCGGACTCATGATGGCTCGTTGCCGACCTTCGTGACGATCGGTCAGGTCTCGTGTCCGGCGGCTGACGGCGGCGAACAGCCCGTCGGGGCGGTTGGCGTGACCCGCTTCGGGAGGTGTCCGGCGGTACGTACGGGGGCGCCGGCGTCACAGCGGGGTGTAGACGGGGAGTTTCAGTGCCGGGACCTGGCCTCCGGCGGGCCGCCCCGCAGCCCGGGCCCGGCCCTGTGACGGCGTGCCAGATCTGTCGTGCGGGCGATTCGCCGCGCCCGTACGCGCTACCCGGCGGCGCGGCCCCTTGCCCGCGCCGCCGTCGAAGGGTGCTCTGGCCCTGTCCCCGACCCGCCGTGCGTCGGGCCCGAGCCCCTGGAGTGCCGATGCGCCGCAGTGCCACCTTTGCCGCAGCCGCCCTGATCGGCCTCGCGGCCGCTGCCCCCGCAGCGGCTTCACCCGCGCACACCGCCGGTGAGGTGCCCACGCGTGCCAGGGGCCTGTTTCTGACCGTGTCGGGTTCCGAGAACACCTGGATTCGCGGAGTCCTGCTGCGGTGCCCGACGCAGACCGACGGACCGCATCCGCACGCCCGCGCCGCCTGCAGGGCGCTCTCCGCGGTCAACGGCGACCTGGATGTGCTGCCCGGCGACCCACGTCCGTGCAACAGAAAGTACGACCCGGTCACGGTCAGTGCCACCGGCACCTGGCGCGGCTTCCCCATCGCCTGGCACAAGACCTATCCGAACGCGTGTGCGCTCGACGTCGCGACCGGAGTCGTCTTCCGCTTCTGAGGCCTCCCGGTCAGCTGGTGCGCGACGTGACCACCCCGATCGTCACCAGACCGAGCACCACCCAGCCGAACCAGAGCCAGCCATTGCTTCCGAGTGCCGCCGTGTAGGCCGTCACGACCACCAGGGTCCCGACGGTGAGCACTCCCATCGCCTTCGCGGATCCGGACATGCGCGCCCTCCTCCGACGGCCACGGCCGTCGGAGTCATCGTCACCCGGGAGGGGGGTCGCGCGCTACTGCCCGCGCGCCTGGAGCGAAGCGAGATACGCGTTGTACGCCTCGAGCTCCTTGTCCCCGTTCCGGTCCGCGGCGCGGTCCGACCGCTTGGCCTGCCGCTGATCGGAGCGGTACCACTGGAAGACCAGAGCGATCAGTACCAGTACCGAGGGGATCTCGCTGAACGCCCAGGCGATGCCGCCCGCCGCGTTCTGGTCACTGAGCGCGTCGATACCGAGCGAGGCCGGTGGATTCTTGTACGCCTTGATCATCGGCTCGGTCGCCATCATCAGCGCGATGCCGAAGAAGGCGTGGAACGGCATGCCCGCGAAGAGCTCCAGCATCCGCATCACATAGCCGGGCCGGTGCGGCCCCGGGTCCACGCCCATGATCGGCCAGAAGAAGACCAGGCCCACGGCGAGGAAGTGCACCATCATCGCCGCATGCCCCGTCCTGGACTCCATCAGGAAGTCGAAGAGGGGGGTGAAATAGAGCGCGTACAGGCTCGCGATGAAGAGCGGGATGGTGAAGGCGGGGTGCGTGACGATCCGCAGGTAACGGCTGTGCAGCAGGGCCAGCAGCAGCTCGCGCGGACCCTTGCGGCCGCGGCCCGCGACCGGCAGCGCGCGCAGGGCCAGCGTCACCGGCGCGCCCAGCAGCAGCACGATCGGCGAGAGCATGCTGATCACCATGTGCTGCACCATGTGCACGCTGAACATGACCATGCCGTAGTTATTGAGCTTGGTGCACATCACCAGCGCCACACTCAGCACGCCGACGGTGAAGAAGACGGTGCGGCTGACCGGCCAGCTGTCGCCGCGCCTGCGCAGTCGCAGCACACCCCAGCCGTACAGAGCGAGCCCCAGCAGACAGCCGGCCAGGAAGAACGGATCCGGTGAGTACTCGAGCCCTCGCCCCAGCGTGAACGGCGGCAGATCCATCGTCATGCCGTGCCCGCTGTGATCCATCTGCGCACTCCCGCCGGAACGTTCCTTGATGCCGACCGGACCTTTTTCGTACCGGTTGTCCGCACCAGAGTAGAACTGCCCCCGGACGCAGCTGCGACCGGGGGCAGTTCATTCATATATGTACCAAATCAGAGCACGCACTCCGCCTCGGCGTACCGCTCGGCCGGGACGGTCTTCAGCGTCTCCACGGCCTGCGCCAGCGGCACCATGGCGATGTCCGTGCCGCGCAGCGCGGTCATCATGCCGAACTCACCGCGGTGCGCCGCCTCCACGGCATGCCAGCCGAAGCGGGTCGCGAGCACGCGGTCGTACGCGGTCGGGGTGCCGCCGCGCTGCACATGCCCGAGGATCACCGCGCGGGCCTCCTTGCCGAGCCGCTGCTCCAGCTCGACGGAGAGCTGCTGGGCCACGCCCGCGAAGCGCTCATGACCGTAGACGTCCTTGCCGCCCTCGTTGAACTCCATCGAGCCCTCGCGCGGCTTGGCGCCCTCCGCGACCACGACGATCGCGAACTTCTTGCCCGCCGAGAACCGGTCGCCGACCCGCTCGGTCAGCTCGCCGATGTCGAAAGGCCGCTCCGGGACGACGATTGCGTGAGCGCCCGCCGCCATGCCGGAGTGCAGCGCGATCCAGCCGGTGTGCCGGCCCATGACCTCGACGATCAGCACCCGCTGATGCGACTCGGCGGTGGTCTTCAGCCGGTCCAGCGCCTCGGTCGCCACACCGACGGCGGTGTCGAACCCGAACGTGACATCGGTCGAGGCGATGTCGTTGTCGATGGTCTTCGGCACGCCGACGATCGGGAGCCCGCTCTCGGAGAGGAGGTTGGCCGCCTTGAGGGTGCCTTCGCCGCCGATCGGAATGATCGCGTCGAGGCCGAGCTCGGCAACATGCCCCTTGGCCCGCTCCACGCCGTCGCGCAGATGCGCGGGCTGGACCCGGGACGAACCGAGAATCGTGCCGCCGCGGGCCAGGATGCCGCCCACCGCGTCAAGGTCGAGCTTGCGGTAGTCGCACTCCAGAAGGCCCTTCCAGCCGTCGTGGAAGCCGATGACCTCGTCACCGTGATCGACGACGGCGCGGTGCACGACGGAACGGATGACGGCGTTCAGACCGGGGCAGTCGCCGCCGGAGGTGAGCACACCAATGCGCATAGCCCGAAATACCTTTGCAACGTGGGCCGATTCCCGGACCACGTCGTCCGGCAGGATCCCCGCCACCCTACCGGCGCAAGGTGGCGGGGCCGAACCGGGCGTCCGACTGATGGACGGCAGCCGGCTGTCGGGCGGGCGTCAGGCAGGCTGCGTCGCGGACGCGATGCGCTCGGCGCGCAGCGCCTCGTACCACCGCTCGTCGAGCGGCGGCAGTGCGTTCACATCGAGGGCAAGCTTCAGCAGCATGTCCGCGATCTGCGGATTGCGTGCCATCACCGGGCCGTGCATATAGGTGCCGAAGACGGTCTCGTTGTACGCGCCCTCGGTTCCGTCGCCCGTGCCGTTGCCCCGGCCGAGGATCGTGCGGGCGAACGGGCGGGCCGTCGGGCCGAGGTGGGTGATGCCCTGGTGGTTCTCGAAGCCGGTCAGCTGCGGCAGGCCCAGCCGCGGGTCGATGTCCGCCAGTACGTCGCCGACGCACCGCTCACCATCGCCGCGCGTGGAGACCACGTCGATCAGGCCGAGTCCCGCCTCGCGCTCACCGAGGTCGTTGATGAACTCATGACCGAGGATCTGGTAGCCGGCGCAGACGGAGAAGATGATCGCGCCGTTGGAGGCGGCCCGGCTGAGTCCGCCGTCGCGGCGCAGCCGCTCGGCGGCGAGCCGCTGCGGCCGGTCCTCGCCGCCGCCGATGAGATAGATGTCTCCGGACGTCGGGATCGGCTGGTCGCTGCGTACGTCGATACGCATCACGTCCAGGCGTCGCTGGCGGGCCCGGCGCTCCACCACGAGGGCGTTGCCCTGGTCGCCGTAGGTGCTGAGCAGGTCCGGGTAGACCCAGACCAGACGCAGGCTGTTGTCGCTCATGCTCATAAGTCCTTTTCGGGGTCCGCGGGTCAGTTGCCGACGCGGCGGCGCAGGTCCTGGAAGGCCGTGTAGTTGGCGATCGCCTCGATCCGTCCGGGCGGGGCCAGCTGTACCGCCTCGTCTGCGGACTCGCACACGCGGAAGTCCAGGCCCGCCACCTCGAGACGCACGGCGAGGTCCAGCTTGCGGTCGCCGATGACGAAGATCGGATGGCCGGCGAGCCGGGTGTAGTCGACGTCCCAGAGCCACGAGGTGTCCGTGCCGTCGGCGCCGCGGGCGTTCACGGCGAGGATGACCGGGGTCGGCGGCGGGTCGATCAGCGAGAACGTCTCCAGCCAACCGGCCGGGTTCTTCGCGAGCAGCAGTCGCAGATCGCGGCCCAGGAAGTTGACGACGTCGTACCGGCCGGCGACGGCCTGCACGGAGTACATGCGCTCCAGCGCGACCTGCGGCGGCACGCCGAAGCAGGCGGCGACCGCGGCGGAGGTGGCAGCGTTCGCCTTGTTGGCGCGGCCGGGCAGCTGGAGGTGGATCGGCCACGCCGAGCCGTGCGGGTCCAGGACATGGTCGCCGCTGAGCACCCAGCTCGGCGCGGGACGGCGGAAGCCGCACTCGCCGCAGAACCAGTCGTCGCCGGGGCGCTGCATCACACCGCCGCAGGACGGGCAGGACCAGGCGTCGTCCTTCCACTCCTGGCCGGCGGCCACCCACACCACGTTGGGGGAGGAGGACGCGGCCCATACGATCAGCGGGTCGTCGGCGTTGGCGATGACCATGGCCTTCGTACCGGACAGGCCCTCGCGCCACTTCTCGGCGAGCATCCGGGTCTCGGCCGCGCGGTCCAGCTGGTCGCGCGAGAGGTTGAGCAGCGCGATCGCCTTGGGGGTCACATCGCGGGCGACGCCGGCGAGGTACTTCTCGTCGACCTCGATCACACCGAATTTGGCGTCCGAACCGCCGGCCAGCGCCGAAGTGATGCCCGCGGGCATATTGGCGCCGAGCGCGTTGGAGACGACCGGGCCGCTGGCCCGCAGCGCCTCGGCGATCAGCCGGGTCGTGGTGGTCTTGCCGTTGGTCGCCGACACGAGGACGACGTCCAGGTGCTGCGCCAGCCGCCCCAGCAGATCGGGGTCGAGCTTGAGCGCGACCCGGCCGCCGATCACCGATCCGCTGCCGCGTCCGGCGGCGCGCGACACCGCTGCTGCGGCCTTGCCTGCCGTCACGGCCAGCTTGGCGCGCGGCGTCAGGGGCTCCGAGTTGCCTGACATCGTCCTTGATCCTCCTTGCATCGGTCGGGCTCAGCCTATCGAGGTCCGGTCTGCCGCCCGTACCTCGGCACCGTCGGAAAGAGTGGAGGTCCAGGCGGAACGTACGCTTACGGACATGCGAAACCGGCCGATCCCCGGCAGTTCCGGACTCGTGAAGGCCATGAGCCTGCTCGGAGATCCGCTGCTGCACGCCCCCTGCGAGACCGTCACCGACTTCTCTCCCGCGCTGTCGAGGCTCATCGAGGACATGTTCGCGACGATGTACGCGGCCCAGGGAGTGGGCCTCGCGGCGAACCAGGTGGGGATACCGCTGCGGGTGTTCGTCTACGACTGCCCCGACGACGAGGACGTCCGCCACCTCGGACATATCGTCAACCCGCGTCTGGTGGAGGCGGACGGCGTCACGGTGCGCGGAGCGGAGGGCTGTCTGTCGCTGCCGGGTCTCGAGGCCGGTACGGAGCGTTTCGACCGCGCGGTGGTCGAAGGCGTGACGGCGGACGGGAAACCGGTACGGGTCGCGGGCACCGGCTTCTTCGCTCGGTGCCTGCAGCACGAGTGCGACCACCTGGAGGGGATGGTCTACACGGACCGCCTCAAGGGCTGGCGCCGGGCCAAGGCGCTGCGCGCGGCGCGGCGGGCGAGCTGGGGAACCACGGCCTGACCGGCCGTCAACGGCCAACGGTCACCAACCGGCCGTCAACGACCGGTGCTCAACGACCGGCCGTCGACGACCCGCTTCAGAAGACCGGACCGCCTGCGCGGTCGCCGGCCGCGGCCAGCCGGCCCCAGAGCAGATCGGCGAGGCTGTGCACCAACTCGGCGCGGGAGCACGGGCGTTCACCGAGCCACCAGTCCCCGGCCGCGTGCATCATGCCGACGATGCCATGGCCCCACACCCGGGCCAGCTGTTCGCTGTTGGGCCCCAGGTCGACCCGGTCGTAGATCACCTTCGCCAGCTCCTCGCCGAGCCGGCGCAGCAGTGGCGCCGAGTGGCGGCCGACGTCGAAGCCCGCCTCCGACGGCTGGGTGTCCTCGGCCGGATGCATCAGGAAGCGGTAGACCTGCGGCCGTGCTTCGATCGCGGCGAGGTACGTGTCGAGCGTTGCCTCGACCCGCTCACGGCGGTCGGCGGGAGCGTCCACCGCTGCCCGCAACGCGTCCAGCAGGGCGTCGGTGTGGCGCTTGGCGAGCGCACGGTAGAGGCCGCCCTTGTCGCCGAAGTGCCGGTACAGGATGGGCTTGGTGATGCCCGCCTCGGCGGCGATGGCGTTCATGGAGGCCTGCGGGCCGTCCCGGAGCACCACCCGGTCCGCGGCTTCGAGCAGCTCCCGGCGCCGCTGGTCGGCCGACCGCTGTTGGCCGGCTGCGTGCTGTGTGGTCTCCATGGTTTGTTTCTCCCCGCCCGAGCGATTGCGTGACGCCTGCGCAACGTAACACCATGCCCGCCTGTACAGGGGATCGGGCGGTGGCCGGTTGACATGAGCTACTTGCCGGTAACAGACTGTTGTTACCGCAAGTAACATGCAGGAAGTCACCGCAGTGCTGGAGGGGAACATGGCCGAGTTCACGCTCGAACTCAACGACGACCAGAAGCAGGTCCGCGATTGGCTGAACGGTTTCGCCAAGGACGTGATGCGCCCGGCCGCCGCCGAGTGGGACGAGCGTGAGGAGACCCCCTGGCCGGTCATCCAGGAAGCGGCCAAGGTGGGAATCTACTCCCTCGACTTCTACGCCCAGCAATTCTTCGACCCGACCGGTCTCGGCATCCCGATGGCGATGGAGGAGCTCTTCTGGGGCGACGCCGGCATCGGCCTTTCCATTGTCGGTACGGGACTTGCGGCCGTCGGTGTCCTCGCCAACGGAACCGAGGAGCAGATCGGCACCTGGATTCCGCAGATGTACGGCGACGTGGACGATGTGAAGGTCGCGGCCTTCTGCTCCTCCGAGCCGGACGCAGGCTCCGACGTCGGCGCGATGCGTACGCGCGCGGTGTACGACGAGGCCAAGGACGAGTGGGTACTCAGCGGCACCAAGACCTGGGCGACCAACGGCGGTATCGCCAACGTCCATGTCGTGGTCGCGGTCGTCGACCCGGAGATCGGCTCCAAGGGCCACGCCTCGTTCATCGTGCCGCCGAACACCCCCGGTCTCTCTCAGGGCCAGAAGTTCAAGAAGCACGGCATCCGCGCCTCCCACACCGCAGAGGTGGTGCTGGAGAACGTACGCGTTCCCGGACACTGCCTGCTCGGCGGCAAGGAGAAGCTGGACGAGCGCCTGGCCCGGGCGCGTGAGCGCGCCAAGTCCGGCGGCGAGCGTGTGAAGAACGCGGCCATGGCCACCTTCGAGGCGTCCCGCCCCGCGGTCGGCGCGATGGCGGTGGGCACTGCCCGCGCCGCGTACGAAGTCGCACTCGACTACGCCATGACCCGCAGCCAGTTCGGCCGCCCGATCATCGACAACCAGGGCATCGCCTTCCAGCTGGCCGACATGCGCACCCAGATCGACGCGGCACGGCTGCTGGTGTGGCGCGCCTCCTGGATGGCGGTGACGGGCAAGCCCTTCCTCTCCGCCGAGGGCTCCATGTCCAAGCTGTACGCCAGTGAGACCGCCAAGAAGGTCACGGCGCAGGCCATCCAGATCCTGGGCGGCAACGGCTTCACCCGGGAGTACCCCGTGGAGCGCATGCACCGCGACGCCGCGATCTACACGATTTTCGAGGGCACCAGCGAGATCCAGCGCCTGGTGATCGCCAGAACCCTCTCGGGCATGCCGATCCGCTAGCGCGGCCGGTTCGGCCTCGATCGCCGGTCGGGCTTGGTCAAGCCCTCCGGCGATCGAGGCCGCCTGACGTCAGGCGGAGAGCAACGCCTCGATCGCGGCGACGACCTCGGGGGCCTCGGGCTCGGTGCGCGGGCGGATCCGGGACACGACCGCGCCGTCCTTGCCGATCAGGAACTTCTCGAAGTTCCACTGCACGTCCCCGGACTCGCCCTCGCCGTCCGCGACCTTCGTCAGCTCCGCGTACAGCGGGTGCCGGTCCGCGCCGTTCACATCGGTCTTCTCCAGCATGGGGAAGGTCACACCGTAAGTCGCCGAGCAGAAGGACTCGATCTCCTCCGCGCTGCCCGGCTCCTGGCCCGCGAACTGGTTGCACGGCACACCGAGGACCGTGAAGCCCTGCTCGCCGTACTGCTTCTGCAGTCGCTCCAGGCCGGCGTACTGCGGGGTCAGACCGCACTTGGAGGCGACGTTCACCAGCAGGACCGCCTGGCCACGGTAGTCGGCCAGGGAGGTGGGCTCGCCGGTCAGCGTGCGCAGCGGGATGTCGTACAGGGTCATCGGATTCTCCTCGGTGGCAGGCATTCGATGTTCATTGTGGACCCCGGGGACGCGCTGCCACGAAGCCGGTCGCCTCGGGGAGCGGTCGACGGTGACTCCGGTGCGGAGTGCAACCAGGGGGACGCCGCGGCTCCTCGCCGCTGCCGCCTCAGCGGCCATGGACCGCTGTCAGCCGCCGAGCGGCCTGAAGAGCCCCTCCTGCACCACCGACACCAGCAGCCTGCCCTCGCGGTCGTAGATACGGCCACGAGCCAGCCCCCGGCCGCCGGTCGCGATCGGCGACTCCTGGTCGTACAGGAACCACTCGTCCGCGCGGAACGGCCGGTGGAACCACATCGCATGGTCCAGTGAGGCCATGTCGAAGCCGCGCGGCCCCCACAGCGGCTCCACCGGGATACGGACCGCGTCCAAAAGCGTCATGTCGCTCGCATACGTCAGTGCGCAGGTGTGCACCAGCGGGTCGTCGCCCAGCGGGCCCACCGCGCGCATCCACACCGCGCTGCGCGGGTCCGCCTCCTTGATTTCCGCCGGGGTCCAGCGCAGCCGTTCGGCATAGCGGATGTCGAAGGGCTGGCGGCGGGCCATCCGCTCCAGCGCCTCGGGGAGTTCGCCCAGATGCTCGCGGATCTCCGTGGTGACCGAGGGGAGTGTCTCGGGGTCCGGGAACTCCAGCCGCGGCGGCAGCTGATGCTCGATGCTGCCCTCCTCCGGCCGGTGGAAGGAGGCGGTCAGATTGAAGATGGTCTTGCCCTGCTGGACCGCGGTGACCCGGCGGGTGGTGAACGAGCGGCCGTCCCTGACGCGTTCGACCTGGTAGACGATCGGCACGCCGGGGATTCCCGGCCGCAGGAAGTACGCGTGCAGCGAGTGGACCGGCCGCTCGCCGTCGGTGGTGCGGCCAGCTGCGACCAGTGCCTGGCCCGCCACCTGCCCGCCGAAGACCCGCTGCAGGGACTCGTTCGGGCTGAGGCCGCGGAAGATGTTGACCTCGATCTGCTCCAGGTCGAGCAGATCGACCAGGCGCTCGGCCGGATTCGTCATCGGGTGGTCTCCTGTGTTCCCAGTGTCAGAGCTGGCCGACGGATGTGACGCGCACGACGGCCCGGCATTCCTCGTCGGAGGCCGCCAGATCGACCTCCGCGCTGATACCCCAGTCATGGTCGCCGTTCGGGTCGGCGAAGATCTGCCGGACCCGCCACAGACCGTGTTCCGGATCCTCCTCGATCAGCAGCAGCTTGGGGCCGCGCGCATCGGGTCCGGTGCTCAGGTCCTCGTACTCGTCCCAGTACTTGTCCATCGCCTCGCCCCAGGCGTCCTCGTCCCAGCCGGAGTCGGCGTCCAGCTCGCCGAGCTCGCGGACGTGGTCCAGCGCGGCCAGTTCCACCCGGCGGAACATGGCGTTGCGTACGAGCACACGGAAGGCGCGAGCGTTCGCGGTGACCGGCTTGACCTGGTCGGCCTTCTCCTGGGCCTGCTCGGCCGTCTCGATCTCCGGGTTGGCGAGCTGCTCCCACTCGTCGAGCAGACTGGAGTCGACCTGCCGCACCATCTCGCCGAGCCAGGCGATCAGGTCCTGAAGGTCCTCGGTCTTGAGGTCGTCGGGGATGGTGTGGTCAAGAGCCTTGAACGCGCTCGCGAGATAGCGCAGCACGATGCCCTCGGTGCGCGCGAGCTCGTACCAGGAGGTGAACTCGGTGAAGGTGAGGGCCCGTTCGTACATGTCACGGATGACGGACTTCGGCGAGACCGGGTGGTCACCGACCCACGGGTGCGACTTCTTGTAGACGTTGTACGCGTGCCAGAGCAGCTCTTCCAGCGGCTTGGGGTAGGAGATGTCCTGGAGCCGCTCCATGCGCTCCTCGTACTCGATGCCGTCCGCCTTCATCTGGCCGACCGCCTCACCGCGCGCCTTGTTCTGCATGGCGGCGAGGATCTGGCGAGGGTCGTCGAGCGTCGACTCGACGACAGAGACCATGTCCAGGGCGTAGGACGGGGACTCCGGGTCGAGCAGGTCGAAGGCGGCGAGTGCGAACGTCGACAGCGGCTGGTTCAGCGCGAAGTCCTGCTGGAGGTCGACGGTGAGCCGGATGGTGCGGCCCTCGGCATCGGGCTTGTCCAGCTGTTCCACCACTCCACCGTCGAGCAGCGAGCGGTAGATGGCGATGGCCCGGCGGATATGGCGCAGCTGCGCCTTGCGCGGCTCGTGGTTGTCCTCGAGGAGGCGGCGCATCGCCTCGAAGGCGTTCCCGGGCCGGGCGATCACCGAGAGCAGCATGATGTTGGTGACCCGGAAGCGCGACGTCAGCGGCTCCGGCTCGGAGCCGATCAGCTTCTCGAATGTGGTGTCCGACCAGGCGACGAAGCCCTCGGGGGCCTTCTTCCTGACCACCTTGCGGCGCTTCTTCGGGTCGTCGCCGGCCTTCGCGAGCGCCTTCTCGTTCTCGATGACGTGCTCGGGGGCCTGGGCGACCACAAAACCGGCGGTGTCGAATCCGGCCCGCCCGGCGCGACCGGCGATCTGATGGAACTCGCGGGCGCGGAGAGTACGTACACGATTGCCGTCGTACTTGGTGAGAGCGGTGAACAGCACCGTTCGGATGGGGACGTTGACACCGACCCCGAGCGTGTCGGTACCGCAGATGACCTTCAACAGGCCCGCCTGCGCCAGCTTTTCAACAAGGCGGCGGTACTTGGGCAGCATGCCGGCGTGGTGCACCCCGATGCCATGGCGCACGTAACGGGACAGGTTCTGCCCGAACTTGGTGGTGAAGCGGAAGCTGCCGATCAGTTCGGCGATCTTGTCCTTCTCCTCGCGCGTGCACATGTTGATGCTCATCAGCGACTGTGCGCGCTCGACCGCTTGGGCCTGCGTGAAGTGCACGATGTAGACCGGCGCCTGCCTGGTTTCGAGCAGCTCGGTCAGGGTCTCCGTGATGGGCGTCGTGACGTACTCGTACGAGAGCGGGACGGGCCGGATCGCGGACCGCACGACCGAGGTCTCGCGGCCGGTGCGGCGGGTCAGGTCCTTCTCGAACATGGCGACGTCGCCGAGCGTCGCCGACATCAGGATGAACTGCGCCTGCGGCAGTTCGAGAAGCGGGATCTGCCAGGCCCAGCCGCGGTCCGGCTCGGCGTAGAAGTGGAACTCGTCCATCACGACCTGGCCGATATCGGCGTACTTGCCGTCGCGCAGCGCGATGGAGGCCAGCACCTCGGCGGTGCAGCAGATGACAGGGGCGTCGGCATTGACGGACGCGTCGCCCGTCAGCATCCCGACGTTCTCCGTGCCGAAGAGCTTGCAGAGGTCGAAGAACTTCTCGGAGACCAGCGCCTTGATCGGCGCCGTGTAGAACGTGACCTTGTCCTGAGCCAGCGCCGTGAAGTGCGCACCCGCCGCGACCAGGCTCTTTCCCGAGCCGGTGGGCGTGGAAAGGATCACATTGGCCCCGGAGACCACCTCGATCAGCGCCTCCTCCTGAGCCGGATAGAGCGTGATGCCCTGGCCTTCGGCCCACGAGGAGAAGGCTTCGAAGAGGGCATCGGGGTCGGCATCCGGCGGCAGCTGATCAATAAGGGTCACGCCCCCATCTTGCCTGCCTTCTGCCCGGATCAGGGAACCGGGCGACGGCGACAAGATCACGGGCGATACGCTGCCCTGTCAACTGGGCTTCACCACAAGAGCAATGGGGCGGGAACGCACATGATGGGACCGGCGCACTCTCTCTCCGGGGCGGCTGCCTGGCTGGGGGTGGGCGCGGCGACCGCCGCCGCCGGCCACCCGATGCCGTGGCCTGTCCTCGTCGTCGGAGGGCTGATCTGCGCGGGCGCGGCACTCGCGCCCGACCTCGACCACAAGGCGGCGACGATCTCGAGGGCCTTCGGGCCCGTCTCGCGCGGACTGTGCGAGGTCGTCGACAAGCTGTCGTACGCCGTCTACAAGGCGACGAAGAAGCCCGGCGACAAGCGCAGGACCGGCGGCCACCGCACACTCACCCACACCTGGCTGTGGGCGGTACTGATCGGCGCCGGCACCTCGGCGCTGGCGATCACCGGGGGCCGGTGGGCGGTCCTCGCGATCCTCTTCATCCACCTGGTGCTCGCGGTGGAGGGCCTGCTGTGGCGGGCCGCGCGGGTCTCCAGCGATGTACTGGTGTGGCTGCTGGGCGCGACGAGCGCGTGGATCCTGGCCGGAGTGCTGGACAAGCCGGGCAACGGCTCGGACTGGCTGTTCACGGCCCCGGGCCAGGAGTACCTGTGGCTGGGGCTGCCGATCGTGCTGGGCGCCCTGGTACATGACATCGGCGATGCGCTGACTGTCTCGGGCTGTCCGGTCCTGTGGCCGATACCGGTGGGCCGCAAGCGCTGGTACCCGATCGGCCCGCCGAAGGCGATGCGGTTCAGGGCGGGCAGCTGGGTGGAGCTGAAGGTGCTGATGCCGGTGTTCATGCTGCTCGGGGGAGTGGGCGGCGCGGCGGCGCTGGGCTATATCTAGCCGTCCGCGGCGCTCAGCGGGCCCGGTCACACGGCTACCGACCCGGCCCGCGGCGCTCACCCGTGCCAGGAACGCCACAGTGCCGCGTACGCCCCGTCCGCCGCCGCCAGTTCGTCGTGGCTGCCCAGCTCGCTGATCCGGCCCTCCTCCACCACCGCGATCACATCCGCGTCGTGCGCTGTGTGCAGGCGGTGAGCGATCGCCACCACCGTGCGGCCGTCCAGGACCCGCGACAGCGAGCGTTCCAGATGCCGTGCCGCCCGCGGGTCGAGGAGCGAGGTCGCCTCGTCCAGGACCAGTGTGTGCGGGTCCGCGAGAACCAGGCGCGCCAATGCGATCTGCTGGGCCTGGGCCGGGGTCAGGGCGAGGCCGCCCGAGCCGACCTCGGTGTCCAGGCCGTCGTCCATACTCCGTGACCAGGAGTCCGCGTCGACCGCGCCGAGCGCCGCCCACAGCTCCGCGTCGGACGCGCCGGTACGCGCCAGCAGCAGGTTGTCGCGCAGCGAGCCCACGAAGACGTGGTGCTCCTGGTTGACGAGCGCTACATGTTCGCGGACGCGCTCCGCCGGCATCCGGGACAGCTCGGCCTCGCCGAGGGTGATCCGTCCCGCCCGCGGCGCGTAGATACCCGCGAGCAGCCGGCCCAGCGTCGACTTGCCCGCGCCGGACGGGCCGACCAGGGCCAGCCGGGTGCCCGGCGCCACGGCCAGGGACACCTGGTGCAGCACGTCCACGCCCTCGCGGTAGCCGAAGTGCACCCCGTCCGCGCGCACATCGCGTCCGTCCGGGCTGATCTTGCCGTCGCCCGCGTCCGGCTCGATCTCCCGGACGCCCACCAGCCTGGCCAGCGACACCTGGGCCACCTGCAGCTCGTCGTACCAGCGGAGGATGATTCCGACCGGGTCGACGAGCATCTGGGCAAGCAGCGCCCCCGTTGTCAGCTGGCCGACGTCGATCCAGCCCCGCAGGACGAACCAGCCGCCGATCATCAGCACCGAGCCGAGCACCGTGACATGCGTGATGTTGATGACGGGGAAGAGGACCGAGCGCAGATAGAGCGTGTAGCGCTCCCACGACGTCCACTCCTTGACCCGCTGGTCGGAGAGCGCGATGCGGCGATCGCCGAGGCGGTGCGCCTCGATGGTCCGGCCCGCGTCGACCGTCTCGGCGAGGACGGCAGCGACCGCCGCATACCCGGCCGCCTCAGAGCGGTACGCGGAAGGGGCCCGCTTGAAGTACCAGCGGCAGCCCGCCACCAGCAGCGGTGCGGCCACCAGCACCGCCAGTGCGAGCGGCGGCGCCGTCACCGCGAGTCCGCCAAGCAGCAGCGCCGCCCACACCACGCCGATGGCGAGCTGCGGCACGGCCTCGCGCATGGCGTTGGCCAGCCGGTCGATGTCGGTGGTGATCCGGGAGAGCAGATCGCCGGTACCGGCCCGCTCCAGCACGCCCGGCGGCAGGCCGACCGACCGCACGAGGAAGTCCTCGCGCAGATCGGCCAGCATCTCCTCGCCGAGCATCGCGCCGCGCAGCCGCACCAGCCGTACGAACACGGTCTGAAGGACGAGCGCGAGCGCGAACACCGCGATGGTGCGCTCCAGATGGAGCTCGCGCGCCCCGTCCGTCAGCCGCTCCACCACCGAGCCGAGCAGATACGGGCCCGTCATGGACGCGATCACCGCGATCGCGTTGACGGCGATCAGCGCGACAAAGGCGCGCCGGTGCCGGTGCAGCAGCTCGCGCACATAGGACCGTACGGTCGCGGCACTGCCGACGGGCAGCGTCGTCGCCGACTCCGGTGCCGCCGGGTCGTACTCCGGCGGCGCGATGCCGATCATGCCGACTCCTCGATCTCTGCGAATGCTTCCAGTTCAGCCGCTTCGGCCGTCTTCAGCCGCTCCTCGGCCTCGTCGTCCGTCTCACGGGTCACGACGGCCCGGTAGCGCGGCTCGGTGTGCAGCAGCTCGCGGTGTACACCGACGGCCACCACCTCGTGGTTGTCCACCAGCACCACCCGGTCCGCGAGGTCCAGCAGGAGCGGCGACGAGGCGAAGACCACGGTCGTACGGTCGGCGCGCAGGCGCTTGACGCCCGCCGCGACCCGCGCCTCCGTGTGCGAGTCGACGGCCGATGTCGGCTCGTCCAGGACCAGCACCTCGGGGTCGGTCACCAGCGAACGGGCCAGCGCGAGGCGCTGCCGCTGACCACCCGACAGGGACCGGCCGCGCTCGGTGATCCGCGTCCGCATCGGATCGCCGTCGGTGTCCACGGACGCCTGGGCGAGCGCGTTCAGCACATCCCCGCACTGCGCCGCGTCGAGCGCGTCCTCGGCGCACACGTGGCCGGACGAGGGGACGTCGAGAAGCTCCCGCAGTGTGCCGGAGAGCAGCACCGGATCCTTGTCCTGTACGAGGACGGCGGCACGGGACTCGTCCAGCGTCAGCTCGTCCAGCGGCACGCCGCCGAGCAGTACGGACGTGGGGTTGTCCGCCTCGGCGGCCGGATGCCCGCCGAGGCGTTCGGCCAGCAGCCCGGCAGCGTCCGGGTCGCCGCACACCACGGCGGTGAACCGGCCTGCCGGAGCGAGAACTCCGGTGACCGGGTCGTACAGATCACCGCTCGGGCGGCCGTACTCGACCCCGGACGGCTCCGTCGTGCGGCGCAGCGCCAGCACCCGTGCCGCCCGCTTCGCGGAGGGCCGGGAGAAGGAGAAGGCCATGGCGATCTCCTCGACGTTTCTCAACGGGTAGTGCGTCAGCAGCACCGCGCTGTAGACGGTGACGAGCTGGCCCACCTCGATCCGGCCGTCGAGCGTGAGCTTCGCGCCGTACCCGACCACGGCGGTCATCAGCAGACCGGGCAGCAGCACCTGGATCGCGGAGATCAGCGCCCACATACGGGCGCTGCGGACGGCGGCCCGGCGCACCTCCTGCGATGCCCGGCGGTAGCGGCCGAGGAACAGCTCCTCTCCGCCGATACCGCGCAGCACCCGCAGGCCGGCGACCGTGTCGGAGGCCAGTTCGGTGGCCTTGCCCGCCTTCTCGCGCTGGATGTCCGCGCGCCGGGTGGCGCGGGGCAGCAACGGCAGTACGGCCAGGGTCAGTACCGGTACGCCGATCGCGACCATGAAGCCGAGCGCGGGCTCGTAGATCACCAGACCGACGCAGACCACGACCAGCGTGGTGGCGGCCGCCGCGAACCGCGACAGCGCTTCGACGAACCAGCCGATCTTCTCCACGTCACCGGTCGAGACCGCGATGACCTCGCCGGCGGCGACCCGGCGGGTCAGGACCGCCCCGAGCTCCGCGGTCCTGCGGGCCAGCAGCTGCTGGACACGGGCCGCTGCGGTGATCCAGTTGGTGACGGCGGCGCGGTGCAGCATCGTGTCGCCCAGCGAGATGGCCGCGCCGAGCAGCACGATCAGCCCGCCCGCATACGCCAGCCGCTCGCCGGAACGGTCCACCACGGCCTGGACGGCCAGGCCCACGCCGAGCGGCAGCCCGGCGATGCCGAGCTGGTGCATCAACCCCCAGAACAAGGCCTTGAACTGACCGCCCAGCTGATTCCGACCGAGCCACAGCAGAAAGTGCGTGCCGGACCGGACGTCGGGATCACCTGGATCGGGATACGGAAGATCGCGAATCTGCATGATGTCCCAGGGCTCGAAAGTGTGGCTCAAACCGTGCAAGGTTCGCCTTTCGGGACCCTCCGCGGCAATCGAATTTTGCGCCGGGGACACAGAACGCGCCAAGATCTGAGGACTCGCTCTGGCGCACCTGACCTGCCGCACGCTTCACTCCTGACGCATGAAGAGACAGATCATGTCCATGCTCGCCGGACTGGCGCTGGCCGCGGGGTCGCTGCTCGGCGCCGGACCCGCCGCGGCGGCCGGTACACCGCCCGCGGAGTTCGGTACCGACTGGCACGACCCGGTCACCGCCGTGCCGCCCGTCACCCGCCCCCATGCGAAGTCCTGCCAAGTGACCGTCGCCGAGGCGCAGTTCCGCGATTTCACGCCGTACAAGGGGAGTTACGCACCGCCGAAGGGATGCGGCGACCGATGGAGCAAGGTGGTGCTGCGGCTCGACGGGAGCGTCAAGGGGCGGCAGTACGACCGGCTCGGGCATCTCGCCGTCGGCGGCGTGGAGATCCTGCGCACCTCAACGCCGCAGCCCTCGCCGGACGGCATCGCCTGGTCGGTGGAGAAGGACATCACGCGCTACAGCGACATCCTGCGCCGTACCCAGCCGGTCGAGATGCTCATCGGCAATGTCGTCAATGAGACGTACACCGGCGTCTTCGACGTGAAGGTCACACTGACCTTCTACGCGGCCGAGCGCGCCGCGAAGCCGGCAGCGCTGCCCGACGAGGCGCCGGACAGGGCGCCGGACAAGGTGCTTGCCCTCGATGGCACTTCGCTCACCACTCCGCGCAGCTCCGAGCGGATCCTTGCCGAGGTGTACGCCACCGGATCGGGCGGCGGCTGCGAGGAGTACTGGTATCTGACCGTCCCCGACGCTGCCCCGTACTCATGCAGAGCCGCGGGTGGTCCGTACCGCGAGGTGCAGATCAAGGTGGACGGACAGCTCGCGGGAATCGCCGCGCCGTTCCCGACGGTTTGGACGGGCGGCTGGTCCAACCCCTTCCTCTGGTACGTGACGCCGGGGCCGCGCGCCTTCGACATCAAGCCGGTCCAGTACGATCTCACGCCCTTCGCCGCGCGGCTCAACGACGGTCGGCCGCACCGCGTCGAGGTGTCCGTCGTCGGAGTCCCGGTCGGCCAGACCGGCTGGAGCACACCCACCAATGTGCTGGTGTGGCAGGACAACGGGAGTGATGTCGTCACCGGCGCGCTGACCCGCCACGAGGAGAGCGCGCCCGTCAACTCGGTGACGTACACGCCCGGTTCCGAGCACCGGCTCGACACCAAGGGCGGTCACCGGCTCACCGTCGCCGGTCACCTCAACACCTCGCACGGTCGCGTCGCGACGACCGTGACCCGCGTGCTGGGCAACACCTCCGTACACCGCTGGACCGACGGCGAGAACCTGGACGCGCTCAAGGGCACCTGGACGGACGACGGGACGGTGACCAGCGGACGCCGGATCTCGGCCACGCACCGGACGTACACGATGGACGGAGTCACAACGCTGGGCGCGGGCGACCGGCTGCGTACCGTCCTCACCCTCGGGGACAAGGCCGACGCGGTCGTCGCTCAGGGCGGGAAGCGCCTGACCTGGTCGCGGCTCGACGACACGTACAGCGGCGATGCGACCTACACCGCCAATGTGCCGCGCGACCAGCGGCACGCGGTCGGGACGACGGCGGAGCGCTACCGGCTGTACGGCTCCGGGGGCTGCTACGACCGCAGCCTGCGGACCGTCCAGGGGACGGTGACCGAGGACCGGCTGCGCTGCTGAAGCGGGCACGGGGTCGCAGGCGCGCGTCGACCGCGCCGACCGCAGGGGTCCGAAGGTGAGTTGCCGCGGCCGGCGGCGCGGACCGCGACGGATCGTATGCTCCCGCTCCAGCAGTGCGGAGGGGGAGCTGCGGCCCGTCGCCCGATCCTTCAGCAGCGTGGTCCCGGTCCGTCGACCAGGGTGGACAGCAGCCCGCCGAACACCTCGCGCTGTTCGGCGGTGAGCGGAGCCAGGATGTCCTCCGCGGCCGCGCGGCGGGCGCTGCGCAGCGCCCGGAGCGTGGCGCGGCCGGTGTCGGTGAGCTCGATCCGGGTGACCCTGCGATTGCTCGGATCGGGGATGCGGCGGACGCAGTCGCTCGTCTCCAGGCCGTCGACCAGGCTGGTCACGGCGCGGGGTACCACTTCCAGGCGCGCGGCGAGATCGGCCATGCGCGGCGGCTGGTCGTAATGCGCGACGGTGCGCAGCAGCCGGGACTGCGCGGGTGTGATCGCGATGTCGGCCGACTCCAGCTGCCGCTTCTGACTGCGGTGGAGTCGTCGCGTCAGCCGCAGCAGTTGCTCGGCCAGCAGGCCGTCGGCGTCGGATGCCCCGGAAGATGAGTACAGCATGCCGGAACAATATCAGGAGCAGGCTCATTGTGAATATAGGTAACAGTGAGCTAAGCTCTCCAAAACTTTGCTGAATCGCCCCTGTCCCACCCCCGACTCAGCCCCTGTCGAAGGAGCCCATGCACCCCGAAGCCGTCACTTGGACACCCCCGCCCAAGGACCCGGAGCAGCCGCCCGCCGAGGTGCGGCGCATTCTCCGGCTCTTCCGTCCCTACCGCGGCCGGCTCGCGATCGTCGGGCTGCTCGTCGCAGCCGCCTCGCTCGTCTCGGTCGCCTCGCCGTTCCTGCTGCGCGAGATCCTCGACACCGCCATCCCGCAGGGCCGCACCGGGCTGCTCAGCCTGCTCGCCCTCGGCATGATCCTCACTGCGGTGATGAACAGCGTCTTCGGTGTGCTCCAGACGCTGATATCCACCACCGTCGGCCAGCGCGTCATGCACGACCTGCGCACCGCCGTCTACGCGCAGCTGCAGCGCATGCCGCTCGCCTTCTTCACCAGGACCCGCACCGGAGAGGTCCAGTCGCGCATCGCCAATGACATCGGCGGGATGCAGGCGACCGTGACCTCCACGGCGACCTCCCTGGTCTCCAACCTCACGGCCGTGGTCGCCACCGTCGTCGCGATGCTCGCGCTGGACTGGCGGCTCACCGCCGTCTCGCTGCTCCTGCTGCCGCTGTTCGTCTGGATCAGCCGCCGGGTCGGCCGCGAGCGCAAGAAGATCACCACGCAGCGGCAGAAGCAGATGGCCGCCATGGCCGCCACCGTCACCGAGTCGCTCTCCGTCAGCGGCATCCTGCTCGGCCGCACAATGGGCCGGGCCGACTCGCTCACCAGGTCCTTCGCCGAGGAGTCCGAGCGCCTGGTCGACCTCGAAGTGCGCTCCAGCATGGCCGGCCGGTGGCGGATGTCGACCATAGGCATCGTCATGGCCGCCATGCCCGCCCTCATCTACTGGGCCGCGGGCCTGGCGCTCCAGTCCGGCGGACCCGCGATCTCCATCGGCACGCTCGTCGCCTTTGTCTCGCTCCAACAGGGCCTGTTCCGGCCCGCGGTGAGCCTGCTCTCCACCGGAGTGCAGATGCAGACCTCGCTCGCTCTCTTCCAGCGGATCTTCGAGTATCTGGACCTGCCGGTCGACATCACGGAGCCTGTCGAACCGGTCCGGCTCGAAAAGGTCCGAGGCGAAGTGCGCTTCGAAGACGTCGACTTCGCCTACGAGGCGAAGCAGGCCCGGCCGACCCTCGACGGGATAGATGTCACGGTGCCGGCGGGTGGCAGCCTCGCCGTCGTCGGGCCCACCGGCTCCGGAAAATCCACGCTCAGCTATCTGGTGCCCCGGCTGTACGACGTCACCGGCGGCCGCGTCACGGTCGACGGCGTCGATGTGCGCGACCTCGACTTCGACACTCTCGCCCGGGCCGTGGGCGTCGTCTCCCAGGAGACGTACCTCTTCCATGCCTCCGTCGCCGACAATCTGCGCTTCGCCAAACCGGACGCCACCGACGCGGAGATAGCGGCGGCCGCCCGCGCCGCGCAGATCCACGACCACATCGCGTCCCTGCCCGACGGCTACGACACGCTGGTCGGCGAGCGCGGCTACCGCTTCTCCGGCGGTGAGAAGCAGCGGCTCGCCATCGCCCGCACCATCCTGCGCGATCCGCCCGTCCTCATCCTCGACGAGGCGACCAGCGCCCTCGACACCCGTACGGAGTACGCCGTGCAGCAGGCCATCGACGCACTCTCCGCAGGCCGTACGACCATCACCATCGCCCACCGCCTCTCCACGGTCCGGGACGCCGACCAGATCGTCGTACTCGACGCGGGGCGCATAGCCGAGCGCGGCAGCCATGAGGAATTGCTCGAGCGGGACGGCCGCTATGCCGCTCTGGTGCGCAGGGACGCGCAGTTGGCCCCCGTCGCACCCTGACACGGACCGCCCTCGTCAGGTACGGCATGATCACCGCCCATGAGAGCTCTTCTCGGGGTGGAAGAACTGCCCGGATACCGGCCCGTCGACGACGACGTATGGGCGAACGACCAAGGCGATGTGCTGTCGCTGCACTTCTTCGGGCTGCCGCCGGACCTGCCCGCCTCGCTCGACGACGGTCCCGCGCTGCGTGCCGCACTCACCCGCCTCACGGCCGACGCGGGCGGCGGTCTGATCGAGGCCTCGGTGAAGAGTCTGGGACAGCTGCCCGCGCTGAAGCAGATACTCAAGCTGCCGCTGCCGGGACAGCCCGCGGGCCAGGCGTTCATCGGCAGTTTCACCGTGCCGCGCGCGACATGCAGCACCGTGGTGAAGATCCAGGCGCCCGAGCGCGGCATGACGGGAATGCGGGAGGCCATGGTGATGGCCCAGGTCGGCACCGACAAGTACTTCAGGCCGCACCCGTACGCGCCGGAGGTCCAGGGCGGTCTGCCCTTCCACGCCGCCGACCATGCCCAGTGGGACGCGCAGTTCCCCGACCACCCGCTGACCAGGGTCAGGCGCACCCTCGACACCCTTGCCGAGGCGGTCCAGGTGGTACCGGAGTTCGCCGCGCTGCCGCCCTTCGTGCGATAGACCTGCGCGGTAGACCTCACGACCTCCCGACGTACGGCGCACCCGGCGGAGCCTGTCTCGCGCCTCGCCGGGTGCCGTGATCGGCGCGGGCTCCGGGTTAGCGTGCCCGTATGAGGAACGAACCGTCGTCGGCACAGCCCGGTCGCAGGCTCCGCCTGACCCGCCGTGGCCGACTGGTCCTGATCGTGGTGAGCGCGGTGGTCGTCGCGGCTGCTGCGGTACTGGTGCCGCTCCTGCTGCCGAAGGAGACCACGGAGAAGAAGGCGACACTGGTCGTGCCCGAGGGCTGGCGCGCCTCGCAGGTGTACGGGGCGGTCGACAAGACCCTCGATGTGGCACCCGGCACCACCCGGAAGGCGGCAGGCGCGGCGAAACTGAAACTGCCCGCCGACGCCAGGGGCAATCCCGAGGGTTACCTCTTCCCGGCCACGTATCCGGTCGACTCCAAGACCACGCCCACGACCCTGCTCAGTTACATGGTCAACACGGCCGGGCAGCGGTTCGGGGCCATGCACATCAGCAGCGGCGCCCAGCGCAGCGGAGTGACGGCCTATCAGACCGTGAACATCGCCAGCATTGTGCAGGCCGAGGCCGATACGCCCCAGGACATGGGGAAGGTGGCGCGGGTCATCTACAACCGGCTCGCCGAGGGGATGCCGCTGCAGATGGACTCGACGCTGAACTACGCGCTGAACCGCAGCACCCTGGACACCACGGCGAGCGACATCAAGCTCGACAGTCCGTACAACAGCTATGAACGCCGGGGGCTGCCGCCCACTCCGATCGACAATCCGGGGGATGAGGCGATGAACGCGGCGGTCAATCCGGCGCCCGGGAGGTGGCTCTACTTCGTCACCGTGGCGCCCGGGGACACCCGTTTCACCGCCAGTTACGAGGATCACCGGCGCAATGTCGAGGAGTTCAACGCCAAGCGCAGGAGCGCGGGCAACAGCGGCTGACGGCCATCAGACCAGGGCCGGTTCGATCTCGCCTTCGCGCTCCAGCAGCCGCCTGATCTCACGGACCGCCGCCCGGCCCGCCCGGTTGGCGCCGATCGTCGAGGCCGAAGGCCCGTATCCGACCAGATGGATGCGGGCGTCACGGACGGCGCGGGTGCCCTCCACCTGAATGCCGCCGCCCGGCTCGCGCAGCCGCAGTGGTGCGAGGTGGTCGATCGCCGCGCGGAAACCGGTCGCCCAGAGGATCACATCCGCCTCCACCGTCCGCCCGTCGTCCCAGGCGGCCCCGGTCGGAGTGATCCGGTCGAACATCGGCAGCCGGTCCAGAACCCCGTCCGCGCCGGCGCGGCGTACGGCGTCGTTGACCGGCAGCCCGGTGACGGAGACCACGCTCATCGGCGGCAGTCCGCGCCGAACCCGCTCCTCCACCATGGCCACCGCCGCCCGGCCGGCACCCTCGTCGAACGGCCCCTCGCGGAAGACGGGCGGCCGGCGCGTCACCCAGGTCGTGTCCGCTGCCACCTCCGCGATCTCCATCAGATGCTGCGTCCCCGAGGCGCCACCGCCCACCACGATCACGCGCTGCCCGGTGAACTCCTCGGGCCCCGGGTAGTTCACGGTGTGCAACTGCCGCCCGCGGAAGGTCTCCTGGCCGGGGTAGCGCGGCCAGAACGGACGGTCCCAGGTGCCCGTCGCATTGATCAGCGCCCGCGCCGACCAGCTCCCCTCCGAGGTCTCGACGAGCAGCCGCCCGTCCTCGCCCTCGCGCACCGCCGTGACATCGACGGGCCGGTGGACCTTCAGGTCGAAGCGCTCCTCGTACGCCGAGAAGTACTCGCCGATCACCGCGGAGGAGGGCCGCCCGTCATCGGCTCCGGTCAGCTCCATGCCAGGCAGAGCATGCATGCCGTGCACCTTGCCGTACGTCAGCGAGGACCAGCGGAACTGCCAGGCTCCGCCGGTCCGCGGGGCATGGTCGAGCACCACAAAATCGCGGTCCGGCTCCAGTCCGGCGCGTCGCAGATGGTAGGCGCCGGACAGTCCCGCCTGTCCGGCGCCGATGACGACCACGTCCACGTCTCGCACCCCGAAGTTGTTCACGGTTCTACCAACCGCGCCGGGGTCGTGGATCTTCCCGCTCCGCTCAGCGGAAATCGGAGGGGTCAGAGGAAGTTGACCCCCTGGGCCAGTGGCAGGCTGTCCGAGTAGTTCACCGTGTTGGTGGCCCGGCGCATATAAGCCTTCCAGGCGTCCGAGCCGGACTCGCGGCCGCCGCCGGTCTCCTTCTCCCCGCCGAATGCTCCGCCGATCTCCGCACCGGACGTGCCGATGTTGACATTGGCGATACCGCAGTCGGAGCCGTCGGCGGCCAGGAAGCGCTCCGCCTCCCGCTGGTCCTGCGTGAAGATGCTGGAGGACAGGCCCTGCGGGACCCCGTTCTGCAGCGCGACCGCCTCCTCCAGCGTCCGGTAGCTGAGCACATACAGAATCGGCGCGAAGGTCTCCCGGCGGACTACGGCGGTCTGCGCGGGCATCCGTACGACCGCGGGCCGTACATACGCCGCCTCCGGCGCCTGCTCCGCCAGCTGTCGGTCGCCGCCGGTCAGAATCTTCCCGCCGTCGGCCTCGGCCGCCGCCAGCGCCTCGGTCATACCCCGGTGCGCCGTGCCGGAGATCAGCGGGCCCACCAGGGTGGTCTCCTGGAACGGGTCGCCGACAGGCAGCTGGCCGTAGGCGTGGACGATCTTCTCCACCAACTGGTCCGCGATGTCCTCGTGGACGATCAGGCGGCGCAGGCTGGTGCAGCGCTGGCCCGCGGTGCCCGCGGCGGAGAAGACGATCCCGCGCACGGCGAGGTCGAGATCGGCCGACGGAGTGACGATCGCCGCGTTGTTCCCGCCCAGCTCGAGCAGACAGCGGCCGAATCGGGTGGCCACACGCGGGGCGACCTCCCGTCCCATACGGACCGATCCCGTCGCGCTCACCAGGGCCACCCGTGCGTCGTCGACCAGCCGCTCACCCGCCTCGCGCCCGCCGAGCAGCAGCCGGTGCACACCCGCGGGCGCACCGGTGTCGGCGGCGGCGCGGGCGAGCAGGGCGTCGCAGGCGAGGGCGGTCAGCGGGGTCAGCTCCGAGGGCTTCCAGACGACCGTGTCGCCGCAGACCAGCGCGAGCGCGGTGTTCCACGACCAGACGGCGACCGGGAAGTTGAAGGCGGAGATCACACCGACAACACCCAGCGGGTGCCAGTTCTCCGAGAGCCGGTGACCCGGCCGTTCGGAGGCCATGGTCCGGCCGTACAGCTGACGCGAGAGCCCGACCGCGAACTCACAGATGTCGATCATTTCCTGTACTTCGCCGAGCGCCTCGGAACGGATCTTGCCGGCCTCGATGGTGACGAGGTCCGCCAGGTGCTCCTTGTGCTCGGTCAGCAGCTCGCCCAGCCGTTTGACCAGCGCGCCACGCTGCGGCGCGGGAACGGTACGCCACTGCCTGAACGCCTCCTCGGCCACGCCGATCTCCGCGTCGGCCTGCTCGGGCGGCGTGGCGGGCAGTGTGAAGAGAGCCTCGCCGGTCAGCGGTGTGCGGGCGACGAGATCGCCACCGCCCGGGGGAAGTTGCGCACCGCAGTGGAGCAGGCTCTGCTTCGCCCGGGTGCGCAGGGAGTCGTTGTCGGGGAGCGTGATGCTGTTGGTGGTCAAGATGTGTCCTTGGAGAGTCCGAGGGCCCGGCGGGCCTGCCGAAGTGAGCTGTCCTGCTGAGCGGCGTAGAGGCCGAAGGGGTCGTGGACGGGGCGCTCCAGTACGCCGGAGAGCCACTGCCGGTCGTAGTGGGCGCCGGTGGCGGTGGTGTCCCGGGTGCCCTCGTCGGTGAGGTTCGACTGGAAGATGCCGGCGGCAGACGCGGGCAGGAAGTCTTCGTAGACGATGGGGTGGGCGCTCACCCAGCCCCCGTCGAGGAGGCCTGCGACATCCTCCGGCGGGCGGCGGCCGTCGCCGGGCCGGCCTGCTTCCGGCTCGTAGCGGAAGAACGCCTTTTTCCGGACGGCCAGTTGGTGTTCGGTACGCGGGAAGCGGCCGGCCCAGACCTCGGCCGGTTCGCCGATCAGCTCGTCGTAGAGCGCGCGGCCCGACCGGGTGAGCGCGATGCCGCGCGCCTCGACCTCGCCGAACCGGACCCGCAGGGAACCGGCGGCGACACTGCCGTCGGGTTCACGGAAGCGGCGGGGCTCGGCCAGGGCCCGGAACGACGTCTGGCGCAGCAGCACGTCAGGGCCGTCCCAGCGCGGCGGGCCCTGAATCCGGTCGATCATCGTGATGCCGCGGTCCGCCATCCGCCGGTAGAGCTCGTCGATGTCGAGGACGCGGGGGGTGAGGTGGTTGATATGGGTGCTGGTGACGCCGCCGATGTCGGCGGCGACGGCGGAGATCCGCTCCAGCTCCGCGTACCAGGCGCGGTCCACGGGCTGTGATGACAGCTCGAAGGCGGCGACCGCCAGAGTCAGGAATTGCTCTGCCGCTGCCTCGTCGAGGCCCTGCTCCCGCTCGGCCCGCGCGGCCAGGTCGAGGAGTTCCGGCGGGAACAGCTCGCGCCGGCCGAGGAAGGACTCCAGCCGGGCCTCGAGTCCGGCGTCGAAGAAGCGCCGGTCGGCCGTGGTGAGCATGGAGGTGAAGACCCGGAAGGGGTTGCGTTCCAGCTCCTCGGCCTCGATGGGCCTGAAGGCGGTGGACACGACAGGGACGGCGCTGGCCGCGGCTTCGCGCAGATCGTAGAAGCCCACCGGCTCCATGCCCAGCGCGGCAAAGACCTGGGCGGCCTGGCGCATCTCGCGCGCGGTACCGACCCGGATGGCGCCGTGCCGCTCCGCCGTGACCCGCTCGATGCCGCCGAGCCGTCCCGTATCGCCGCCCTTGCTGATCACCTCGTCGTTGACCTGTGCCGACACCTCCAGAAGCGTCGTGTACGCGGGGACTTCCGTGCCGTACATGTCGGAGAGACGGCGGGCGAACGCGGCGCGCAGCCGCCAGACGGGAATCATGCGGTCCTCCTTACCTTCCGGTGTACTGCGGGATCAGATGATGTGGGCCTCGGGGCGGACGGCCGCGGCGTGTCCCTCGAAGCGGGTCGCGGCGAGCGGCCCGACATCGATGAACGGCGTCCTGTCGAGGTAGAGGTCACGGACGATCTCGCCGACCGCGGGCGCCTGCAGAAAGCCGTGCCCGGAGAATCCGGTGGCATACAGAAAGCCGTTCACCTCGCCCGCCCGGCCGATCAGGGCGTTGCGGTCCGGAGTCATCTCGTACAGCCCCGCCCAGCCGCTCCGGACCTGAAGGCCGGCCAGTGCAGGTGCCCGCCGGGTCGCCGCCTCGCGGAAGGGCTCCAGCCACTCCTGGCTGAACTCGCGCCCGAATCCCGGCTCCTGGCGCGGGTCGGACAGCCCGAGGACCAGCCCGCCCGCTCCGTCGTTGTGGAAGTAGAGCGTGGAGTCGAAGTCGAGGGTGAAGGGGACCCTCGGCGGCGCGGGACTCAGCGGCCCGGTCAGCGCGATCTGCCGGCGCAGCGGGGTGACGGGCAGCTCCACACCGGCCATCGCGCCGACGGCCGCTGACCAGGGACCCGCGGCGCAGACCACCGTCGACGTGCGCACCGTCCCCGACGTCGTACGCACCGCCCGCACCCGCCCGCCGCCGACATCGATGCCGGTGACGGTGCAGTGCGTACGGAGGGTCGCGCCGAGGCGTCGGGCGGCGCGCAGATAGCCGTGCACGGCCGCCTTCGGCAGCGCATAACCGTCGTCGGGGGAGTACGCGGCGGCGACGACGGAATGCG
The DNA here is from genome assembly GCF_040651435.1 of Streptomyces sp. NPDC048479. Classification (NCBI taxonomy): domain Bacteria; kingdom Bacillati; phylum Actinomycetota; class Actinomycetes; order Kitasatosporales; family Streptomycetaceae; genus Streptomyces; species Streptomyces sp. NPDC048479. Next base: position 75,806 of record NZ_JBEZKA010000014.1, on the reverse strand, counting down.
GATCCACGTAGGGGCACAGCTCGTGCGCCTCGCGGGGCGTGATGATCCTGCTGCGGACACCGAGCTCGTTCTGTACGTCGACGGCCTGCTGGAACGTCGCCACCTCGGCCTCGCTGCCGAGGAGGAAGAGATAGCCGACGCTCTCGATGCCGATGTCGGCCCCGGGGCGGGTGGTGAAGGCCCGCCAGGCCTCCAGACTGCGCTGCCCCAGCCTGATGTTGAGCGGATCCGAGAACTGGGCGCGAATCCCGCCGATCGGCTTGCCCGACGAGCCCGACGCCGGTTCGTCGCGCTCCAGAACCAGGACGTCCCGCACCCCGGCCTCTGCCAGATGGAAGGCGATGCTCGCCCCGACGACGCCACCGCCGACGATGACGACCTCAGCGCTGTGAACCATGAATAGAGCCGTCCCGTCTGCTCGACACATCGCGGTGGATCGCGGCATGAGGCGGAGTCCGTGCGGTGACAGCCATGGTGGACGTCACCGACTCTTCGCGTCCATTGACAGTTTCAGCAGTCGATCTTTTAGATCCTCTCCATGGAACTGGGTGGAGTACATCTGCGCGCACTGGCCGAACTCGACCGCTGCGGCACCATGACGGCGGCCGCTGCGGCCCTCGGCTACACCCCTGGCGCGATCTCCCAGCAGATCGCCCAGCTGGAGCGGACCGCGGGCGCGCAGCTGATACGGAGAGTCGGGCGACGGGTCGAGCTCACGGACGCCGGGCACACGCTGGTCGTCCACGCAGGCCGCATACTGCGGGCCCAGGCCGAGGCGGCGGCCGCCATCGAGCGCACCCGTACGGAGATCTCGGCGCGGCTGCGGCTCGGCGTGTTCGGCACAGCGGCAGCGGCCTTCCTTCCGCCCGCCCTGCGCTGGCTCGGCGAACACCACCCGGGGGTCGAGGTGGTGAGCCAGGAGGTGGATGTCGACCAGGCCCACGCGGAGGTCTCCGCCGGTCGGGTGGACCTGGCGCTCGGACTCGACTATCCGGACGCTCCGCTCGCCCGGGACGAGACCTCTGAGCTGGTACGACTCCACTCGGAGCGCTTCACAGTGGCTGTGCCGGCCGATCAGGCGCCGCCCGACGCGACGTCCTGGCGGCTGACCCAGCTGGCCGGCCGGGACTGGATCCTGCCCGCGCCCCATACGTACTACGGACGTGCGGTGCGTACGGCCTGCCGCCGGTCCGGATTCGAACCGCGCGTCGCCCATGAGGTCACCGACACCGCGACCTCCCTGGCCATGGTCGGGGCGGGTCTCGGCGTGGCGCCGCTGACCGGGCTGATGCTGAGGCTGCGCTCGGAGGGCATCGCCTCGGTGCCCCTCGACGACCTGGTCGAGCGACATGTCGTGGTGGCCGTACGCGCCGCCTCGCGGGGGCGGCCGTCGGTGGAGGTGCTCATCGAGGCACTGCGGCGGGCGGCGACGGCTGAGCCCTGACGCCGTGCGCGACGACACCCGGTCACCGCGCCTTCGTATGTGCGCTGTCGAACGAGGTCCCGCGCGAGTGCGTCCTCGGTCCGGGCATCGGCGATCTTGCCGAATGGACGAGAAGATGGACCCATGCCCGGACAGTTCACCACCAGGATCCTGACCATCACCACCGGCTCCGTCGAGACGGTGACCGATCTGACCCACGCCTGCGAACAATTCCTCCAGGAGACCGCGAGCGGCCGGGACGGCCTGCTCAACATCTTCGTCCCGCATGCGACGGCGGGCGTCGCGGTCATCGAGACCGGCGCGGGCAGCGACGACGATCTGCTCGCCGCGCTGCACACCCTGCTGCCGGCAGACGACCGCTGGCAGCACCGGCACGGCAGCCCGGGCCACGGCAGGGACCACGTACTGCCCGCCTTGGTGCCGCCGCACGCCACGCTGCCGGTGATCGGCGGCCGGCTGGAGCTCGGCACCTGGCAGTCGGTCTGCCTGGTGGACACCAACAAAGACAATGCCAACCGTCAAGTGCGGTTGACTTTCCTTGGGTAGCAGTCGCGAGCGCGACCGTACCCGGCATCCCCGACCCCACCAAGTGGCGTTCTTGTCTGCGGCTCAGCAGATTCTTCGTCTGCTGGTGGTACAGGAACCGCACCGCGGCTGACCAGTTGAATCGACTGTCCTGAGACTTTTGGCCAGCGGAGTGGTCCGGGAAGCGCGGACCTCAGCCCGGATGCCGACGCCGCAGCTCACACACCACCGCCTCGGCTTCCGCCGCGATCCGGTGCGGATACGAGACTGGCCGATGCTCAGGGCCTGTCACCAGGCAATGTGGGCCATGCGTGGACCAGCGGGGCCGCGGGACAGCGGCGTCCTGCCCGAGATGCGCGAAGGACGACGCCTCACGAACGCACGTGGCTGGCGGCTGCTCCTCGGCTGCTGCAAAGCGCAGCGCCTGTTGCTGCTCGCCGGTCTGTGGCCTGCACCTGGCGCCGGAGAGCGATGACACACGAAGGCCGGCCTCAGGCGGCACACGGCTGCTGCTCGTGCGGAGCATGGTCTGCTCGGCGACCCTGGAGGCATGAAACGCCGGACCCCTAAGCGAGCCTCGGAGACCCAGGCGGCCACCTCGGCCAAGATCGATTACACCGGCGCCGTCTACGGCTCGCTGCTTGCCGCCTCCGTGGTGGTCGGCGCCGGAACGCTCGGCTCGTTTCCCCGGCTGGAACTCGTTCTGCTGCTGCTGTGCACCGCTGTGGTGTTCTGGGCCGCGCACGTCTTCTCCCGCCTTTTCGGGGCTCGAATGGTGCACCATTTGAGCTGGCAGGACGTCCGCCGTACGTGCGCGGAAGAGCGCCCGATCGTCGAGGCGGCCGTCCCACCGGCCGGTGCCGTGGCCATCAGTCCATTCCTTGGACTGGGCGTTCAGGGGACGGCATGGCTGGCACTCGGGGTCGCCTTGGCCGGGCAGGTCGGCTGGGCGACCGTGGCCGCCAGCCGCGCCGGCGCTTCACGCCGTCTGATGCTGCTCGCCGGTGCCATCAATCTTCTCCTTGGGTTGGTCATCGTGGTTCTCAAGGTCGTGCTTCAGCACTGAGGACCCGCCTTCGCAATCAGCGCGGGTCCACGGCGGTATTCCGGCCGCGGACCCGCAGCGGCGTGCGGAAGTGAGACTTCCCGCAGATGGCCGCGCGGGCGGTGGAATCCCACTGGCTCAGTCAAGCGCCGCCGCGCTCGGATCCCTGAGTACGAGTTTGGAAGATCGCGGAACCGGTCGTGGGCCGACCAGGGGATCCGCTCACCAGGGCGTCTCTGGCGCCCTCACCGGAGTTCCTCGGTGTTGCCCCTCCGGGCACCGCCCGATCGGGCACGGGGGCTGCCTGGCGCCGCTACGGCAATGCAAAACTGCCCGAGACCGAGAGCCCTGGCAGTGAGCACCATGAGACGGAAAGGTCAGCGGCACAGTTCGTTACCTGCTTCTCACCGTTTTCAGACGCCAGTGCGAGCTGCCTCAAACATCGAGCAGACCGATGGCGACATCGCTGTTTCCCTTCGTCGCGTTGCGTGATGCCGTGGCGGCGCTCAGAGGGTCGGGAAGAGCACCGCGAAGAAGAGCCACAGCAGCACGGCCCAGAAGACCGCCGCCGCCAGCGACACGAGCAGTGAGCTGCGCCACCTCAGCACCAGGAACGGGAAGAGCACCAGGGCCGCCCGAAGACCGGCCACGTCGATCGACATGCGGGCGGCCTGGCCAAGGGTTCCCGCGCGCCCCGCGGCGATACGGCGCAGCAGCCGCTGGGAGACGAAACCGTACAGGCCGAAGACGATCGGGAAGAGCCACAGCGGGGTGATCGTGACCAGTTCGGACTCGGAGAACTCATTGAACATGACCAGGTAGACGAGGGCGGTGCCCAGCACACCGGCCATCAGCGCGGTCACGTAGAGGGCGGTCAGGGCGGTCGGCTCCGCCGCACCGGCCGGCGCGGGATCGGGCGCGAGCACGGGCGAGGCGTATGGAACATCGGCCGACGGGGCCCGGACCACTTGGTGGCAGTGGGGGCAACGGACGTCCTGCTCGGCGCGGTCGGCCGGAGCCGAGATCAGGTGCCCGCACGAGCCGTGGAATTCCACTTGCTGACGCTGGTTCATGCGTTGCCTTCCCTGTACCGCACCCATATTGCTCGACGCCGGTGACGCGTCGGACGACCGAAACAGCTCCGACCTAAGGGAGAAGAACGCCAGAGAGCATCCAGCCTGCCCCGACGCACGGCTCGTGGAGCGATCTTCACAGCGGCGAGCCTCCCCGGCATCCGGGAAACTGCGTACTCGCACACGTAGTCGCGCGGACCCGTGGCCGGTACGGCTGGGCGAAGAGTCCGCGGTTGCCGTTCCGAGACGGCTTTGGAGGGTCGACCCCCATCTCTGTGCCGGCTCAGCCGTCATGTACTCCGCCCCCGCGCCGTGTTCATGCTGAGCGATGCCTACGCCCGGGTGGTCCGCCCGTCCGCCTAAGCTGCCGTCCGGCACCGGCCTCGACCCAGGAGCGCGCATCATGTACGACCCCGCCCAGAAGCCCCCGTATCCCGACGCCCTGCGATCGGACGAGGCACCCGCACCGCACGCACTGCTCGCGCCGGTGATCGGGCTGCTGGGTACCTGGGCCGGCCGGGGCCGGGGCGGATATCCGACGCTCGACGAGGAGTTCACGTACGCGCAGGAGGTCACCTTCAGCCACGACGGGCGGCCCTTTCTCCACTACGAGGCGCGCGCCTGGCTGCTCGGCGCGGACGGTTCCCCGCTGCGGCCGTCGGCCCGGGAGAGCGGCTGGTGGCGGCTCCAACCTGATGGACGTGTGGAGGCATTGATCACCCAGCCCACCGGCATCGCGGAGATCCTGGTCGGCAGCGCCGACGCCGGCACGGTCGACCTCACCACCCACGAGGTGGCTCTCACTCCCACGGCCAAGCAGGTGAACGCCACCCGCCGCCGCTACACCGTGACGGACGAGGACACGCTCGCCTTCGTCCATGACCTCGCGGCGGTCGGTCAACCCCTGCAGCACCACCTTTCGGCACGGCTTCGACGGAACCCCTGACCAGGCGTCAGGCGTGCGGTGCTCGCGGTTCGATCCGGAAGTCGCAGGCGAGCGTGTGCCCACGCCGTTGCGCAGGGCCGACACCGAGGCGACCGCGACCACCGCGCCCCGGGCGGCATCGGACGCCGCCGCGATCTCCCGGAGCATGGCGGCCTGCTTCTTCGTCAACGCGTACTTGGCGCCCCGCACTCCACTCGACTTGCCGCAGGTGGATGGCCAAGACAGAGCGAGGCGGCGGCGGGTCCGGTCTCGTCCCACGTGCGGGTTCCTCTAACCGGTGCTGAGCTCACCGAGGTCGGCTGTTGGCGTAGGTGGCACACCTGCGACGAGCGGTCACGGTGTATCGGCCGTGACGCCCATTTGACGCTCCTGGCGCCCAGGAGCGCGCTCCCGACGGGTCGAGAAACCACACCTGACCTGCTGTTTTCCTGGATCACGCCGCTCCAACGTGATTCCGATGACGCATCATGTGGAGCGTCCGTGCTCAGGTACCTTGACGGTTGCCCCAACGGAGTTTGGCGGACACCAACCGCGACAACCCGGACCGTCAAGTGCGGTTGAGTTTCCTTGGGTGATGTGTCTCCCTTTGGGAGGGAGCTGGCTTTGAGCCGACAGGCTTACGGCCGGGGTTGGGGAACCGCCGCTCTCTTCTTGGGAACAGCGGCTTGTGAACCGTCACGACGGCGGTGGAGCTGGGCCGCGAGGTGCCGCTGGAGCTCGGTCTCGGCTTCGCGATCCGCGAGGGCGGCCGGATGGTCCGGGCGGTGACCTCGGTCGGCTGACGGCGCGGGTGCCCGCCTCCTTCGGGATACGGGCGCCCGCTCGTACGGCTGTCAGTTAGGTGCGCGAGCTTGATCGCACAGCGGGTCGTGTGTGGGGGAGTTGGCTTCGAGGTGTCGAGGCGTGACCGATGAGCATCAGAGTGGGTTGAGGCGGGCCTTGAGCAGGCAGAACTCATTACCTTCGGGGTCGACCAGGACATGCCACTGCTCCTGCCCTGTCTGGCCGATGTCGGCCGGGCGCGCACCGAGTTTCAGAAGGCGTTCGAGCTCGGCGTCCTGATCGCGGTCGGTGGCGTTGACGTCGATGTGCAGCCGGGATTTCCCCTGCTCCGGCTCATCCCTGCGACTGAGGATGATCGTCGGCTGCGGACCTCCGAACCCTTCGCGCGGCCCGATCTCCAGCGAGCCGTCGTCCTCGCGATCGAGCACGACGAAGTCCAGGACCTCGCACCAGAACCGCGCCAGCACCTCAGGGTCGCGGCAACCGAGCACGAGCTCACTGATACGACATGCCATCGACGAAACCTGCTCTCATCCTGGGAACTGCCGGGGAGACCACACGCGAACCTCATGGGCTCCCCGCAGTGAAAACAATCCCGTGATCGTAACCGGACGAGGCGAGCACCGGCGAAGTGATTTCAGGGCCGACCTTGTCCGGGCAGCCGGGCAAGGCCGTTGGCCATGCAGTAGGGAAGCTGACTCTGAGACACGACCTGGGAAGCCGCCGTCTTCCACCAGTGCCGAGCTGCCGACGTACATCTCGGCGACGGACGACTTCGATGACGTGGGCGCGACCCAGTTCGGTCCGAACGGTCCCCAGCGCAGGATTGACCTCTGCCGCAGGAAACAGCCGTCCGGGCGAGGCCTTCCCGGGGAAACCTCGGCATGGAGTGCTTGGGTCACACAACCGCTGCCTGCCCCAACTTGCCCGATGCCTGTGGTGGTTGATGCGGCTCTCGACGGCGTTGCGCGGGGTACTGGTGCGTAGACGTTGGTCGAGGCGACCACCGGGATGACGGACGACGGGGGTGGCGCTCGGTGACCTGTCGGCGGGGGCGGCGTCCACGGAGCTGCGACCTGGCTATCAGCGCCAGGGCGACACCGATAAGTGGAGCCGGGCCGCGGGCCGAGGACTGCATACGCGTCCTCCCAACCGAAGCGAAACCGAAACGGTTATCGCTTGGATTATCGCCCGATCGCTTCACGCTCTCCACTGGAGTGGAATGGGGTAAAGGGTCTGGACGACGGAGACCGATGAATCACGGTTGCCGAGGCGGTCCTCACTTCGTACGCAGTCAAACAAGGTCGCCGAAGGGCGGCATCCTTGAAAGGGACGCAGCCGTGGATGATGACGACACGCAGATCCGGGTGCTGATCGAGCGCTGGGCGGAGGCCGTGCACGCCGGGGATTTGGACGGTGTCCTCGTCGATCACGCCGACGACATCGTGATGTTCGATGTGCCGCCACAAAAAGACGGAGTCCGGGGCATAGACCTCTACCGGGAGACGTGGCCGCCGTTCTTCGAATGGCAGCGGCAAGGTGCTTCGTTCGAGATCGTCTCGATCGACATCACGGCGGGCGACGATGTCGCCTTCGCGCACGCACTGCTGCGCTGCGGAACTCAGAAGGAGCTGCGAGAAGACCCCGAAAACCGGCTACGCCTGACGGTCGGGCTGCGCAAGGAACGCGGACGCTGGGTTGTGGCGCACGAACACCATTCATTCCCGAGCATGGACTGACGGGGCAATCTGTCGCCATGGAGCGCATCGCCGCCGAGCCTGTTCCCTGCGCCGGTTCACGCGCCGGGCGTCGGGGCGGTGGGGCCGCGCTGGGAGCCGTAGTCGATCTGTCGACCCGCTGGGCCTGGAACCGGCAGACAACCACCACGCCTATGTCTTGAACGCGCTGGGCTGGACCGACTCGCTCGGCCCCTCGCCGTGCACCTACGGCGCAGACGACCTTTACAAGTCGGCCGCTGACATCAAAAAGGGTCAGTTTTCGCCAGCTGGCAGGGCACTGCAAAAGCACGGCGATTGACGCTGAAACGACGCTCGTGACGCTTGTTCTGATGGGTCGTCACCTCGCCGATGGTGCAGGTCAAGCACCATGCAGGGCGTGGTTCCCGAGGTCTGGCGTTGTGAAGGCTTGACTCTTGAGGGTTATCGGCTGGTCGAGGACGTCACGGCGCGGCGACGCGTGGAGATCTCCTCGATCGTGGAACGGCTCACACCAGGGCAGCGGTCTGCTTTGATCGGGGCGCTGACGGCGTTCAGTGAAGCGGGTGGTGAGCCTTCGGTCCCGGACGAGCATGCCGCCCTCTATCCGCTCGGCTGGACCGACGCCCCACCACGGCGGGGCGATTGAACCCCGAAGAGGCGAGTTCCCGGTCGGGGCGGACCGTGGATGTGCAAGGGGCCGGTCGACTGCCAGGCATGCCGTCCTGAGCTGCGTCACCGTGCCAGTGCCGCTCCCGGGCAGAGGTCGACCATCGACCAGCCCCGCACGCATCATTGCACAGTGCAAAGGAACTTGGCCAGGTTGTGCAGCTGGCAAAGAGAAGTTCAGGAGCCCCGCTGCGGCAGGTTTTCGAGAGACCGGGAACGGCGTCGTCCATTGGCGAAAGCAGCTGCCCGGCCCCTCGTGCCCCCGCTGAAGTGGGCACTGCCGGCGTCTACTTCGGCGCGACAGCGGCCTCGACTTCCTGGAACGTCTTGGGGTCGACGAGGCCGGTGTCCTCGATCACCTCCAGATGGTCCAGCACGGTCTGGTTTGCCTGACGGGCATGACGGCGGATCAGGTCATTCTGGGTGGCGGCCCGGACCTCGCCGATGGTGGCGAAGATCTTGCCGTGCGATGCGCGGAGCAGATTCGCGAAAAGTCGGTCGAACTCGTCCCCTTGAGCCTCGTCGAGCTGCTTGACCCACCCTTGCTGTTCCGGTGTCGCCTCGTTCGGCAGCTCGACGCCGAGGATCCGGGCATCTTCGCGGACCAGCTGGTCGAGCTTGCTGTGCCCGTCGACCAGATGGAGCCCTGCACGTCGTACGGCATCACTGGACGCGTGCGTCTGTGCCAAACGGCCCGCGGGGATCTCCCACAACCCGGCCTGCCGGACCTTTACGAGGAACGTGCGGTCCACCTGGGTCACGGGCTGAGCCTGGCCGGGCGTGGCTTGGCCCGCCACATCCGAGGCGTCATAGTGACCGCTGCTGTGCTGGGGGAGTCCAGAGGCCACCTGGTCTGCCGATGCCGATGCTTCCCCGCCGGTGCCTCGCATCGCGATCAGAACGGCGGCAACCACGGCACACGCCGTAGCAATGATCGCGATCGTCCGCGTCGAAACCCTGGGTCGTGCTGCGCGTCGGTTCGGACGCATGATGCCTCCCGATTCGGCATAGAGACCTACTTCTTCTCATCGTCGGGAGCTGGCACTTCAAGGCGGCTGGCACGGCACGCAATGAGGGATACGGATGAGGCGACGGGGATGTTCAGCCAAGGCAGTGCCTCGTGCCGAGCGGGCGGATTCGGTCTGCTGCTCGGCGGCTCGTCGATGACGAGGGGACTGAGGCGACCACCGCTGACCGGGCCGTGTGCGCCCGTCGAAGCGGACGCCCGCGCGGCGTATCCGGACCGCGTAATGGGCGGGTCCCCTTTCATGGCGCTCACCCGTCGGCCGTCCCCTGTGTGGATCGGCTCCCGGGCGCCCGCCAGAGCGGTCCCGGGAGCGGAGGCTTGTGGAACCGGGCAAGGCTGTCCCGTTGTCGGCCCGTCCTCGGCGTCAGAGCGTGCGCCCGAAGACCCATCCGCGGCGAACACCCCTCCTGGCGAGGCAACCGACAGCTCAAACGGGCTTTCTGCCTCGCCGCGTTCGCTTCGCTGTCGCAGCCGGACTCAGCTGACAGAATCGCCCAACGGCCGTCTGCGCCTATGCGTCGATCCCAACTGCGGTTGTGACGGCTGAAACGACGAGCGATATCGCTTCAAGGACGGGTTCATCAGGAGCGATAAGCCCGTGCTCGCGGAAAGCGTGTCCATCGGCCCCATCGGCGGACTGATCCTCTGGGCTCAGTTCAAGTCCTTTGAGCATCTCGACGAGAAGGGCGAGCTCTACTACGACGTCAACCCGTCATATGGCACCGCGTGGACCTTCGGGGGAGAATGTGGACTCTGGGGCTACAGCAACGACATCGCCGGGGCTGCAGGTCTGTACGAATGACTGGTCCAAAGTCCGGGACGGCTGTCACGACCGGTCGGCACAGGGCTTAGGACGAATGTGCCGCGCCGATCGGGCGATGGCCGTCCGCGCCGCGCACATCCGGCGCCCCATGGGGTGCATACCTGACCCCATGGGTTGGAGGCCGCCGAGACGAACGGGGGCGTGCTGTGGTGCGAGGAGAGAATCCAGGGTCCTTTCGGCGTCGCATTGTCGCCGGATGCTGCGCCCTGCTGCTCGGAGCCCTGGCTTCGAGCACGGCAGTCCAGGCGGCGTCGCCGCTCGACGACAGCGGTTCCGACCGGCTCGACCCGCGGATTACGGAGATCATGCGGAAGCCGGACTACCCCAACGCCCAGTGGGGCCTGCTCCAGCGCGACCCGGACAGCGGGCGCGTGGTCCACAGCCGGTTCGCCGAGCAGTTCTTCATACCTGGGTCGACGGCCAAGCTGTTCAGCGTGTCCGGGACATGGAAGACCCTCGGCGGCGACCACCGCTTCAGTACGCCGGTCTACGCGGTCGGCGAGCGGCGCGGGAGCACCCTGGAGGGCAATCTCGACCTGGTCGCCCAGGGCGACCTCACCATGGGCGGCAGAACCCGCCCCGACGGCACGGTCGCCTATACCGACCTCGACCACACGTATGCCAACAGCTTCCCCGGCGCCACACTCACTCCGGAGAATCCACTCGCCGGGATCGACCTGATCGCGCAACAGGTACGGCGCTCCGGCATCACCCAGGTCGACGGGAATGTGATCGTCGACGACCGGCTCTTCCTGCCCGAGCCCGTCTTCGACCCCACCCCGGCCCCGCTGATCATCAACGACAATCTCATCGACCTGCTCACCACACCCGGCGACCGCCCCGGCGCGCCCGCGCAGCTGGACTGGCGGCCGAAAGTCGCCCCGTACCGCGTCACGTCGACAGTGAAGACCGTCGCAGCGGGGGAGCCGACCGACATCGAGGTGACAACCTCCGACAACGGCACCCGGATCCAGCTGTCCGGCACCATCGCAGCCGACGCCGACCCGGCGCTGAAGGTGTCCGACATCGCCGACCCGGCGGCCTTCGGACGCACCGCGCTGATCGAGGCGCTCGAGCGAGCCGGGGTGGAGGTCACCGCCCACCCGACGGGACCCAACCCGGCCGACCGGCTCCCCAGCTCATACGAGGGCCGGCCGCGCGTGGCCACGTACACATCCCCGCCCTACGCCCAGTACGCCAAGCTCATCTTCAAGGTCAGCCACAACCTTGGCGCCAACCTCGGCCTGTGCCTGATGGCCGTCACGACAGGCAGCCAGGACTGCATGGACGGCTTCCCGGTCCTGGCCGGCTTCCTGGACCGCGCGGGCGTTGACCGCAAGCAGGTGCAGCTCGCGGACGGCCGGGGCGGCAATCCCGTCGACCGGGCCACGCCGAAGGCCCTGGTGCAGATGCTGACGTACTGGCTGCGCACCCCCGAGGCGGAGCGTTTCCGGAATTCGCTTCCCATCCTCGGCGTCGACGGCCTGCTGGCCAACAACTGCCGCGACTGCCCCGCGCGCGGAAAGGTGTTCGCCAAGACCGGCGCCGCCGTTGGGCTGGACGCGCTCAACAACCGTCTGGGCGTCGGCGCAATCACGCTCGCCGGCTATCTGGACAAGGGCAACGGCCGCTTCGACGTCTTCTACGCCGGCGTCAACGGCGCCTCCACCCCGACGACCGACGTCAACGGCGTATTGGACATTGCCAACGACCTCGCCATGATCTCCGCGTATCTGCAGGAGGCGGCGGCGCGGCGGGAAGACTGAATGAGGACTGAAACGCGGCCGATCGAGGGCATCCGCACGCCGTGCGGCTGTCGGGGAAATAGCCAACGGCCTCTCGCCCTCCCACCGTTGCAGTAGTTCCTGAGGAGCCACGATCGAGAACGCTCCAGGCAGCCCGCGTACCGGCGGCCCCTGCGGTGACCGGCCCTCACGTCCTTCGGGTGTGCGAGACGGCCCCCGGCTGGGGGCGGGAGCCCGGATCAGGCCTGCACCAGCAGGCGTGCAGCGGCCCAACGAGCTCAGAGCCCGGTGACTTTGGCGCTCGCCGACAGCTCGTAGACCAGGGTGACCGTGCGGCGGCTGCCGGGCGGGAGGGTGACGTCCCAGCGGGCGATGCCCTCGGCGTCGACCACGTCGGGCGCCGGGGAGCATGAATCCTTGTGCAGGCGTATCTCCACCGCCGAGACCTCGGAGACCGGGATCCGCTCCCGAAGGACGACCACCCGCTCGCCGTGCTCCCCGGGGGCGGAGAACCGGGACAGATGCAGCCGGACCGTGCGGGTGACCACGGTCCGCTGGGTGATTCCGGCGGAGTCGCGGGACTCCTCGGCATGCCGGACCACCCTGTAGTCGTCGCAGCTGCCGAAGGCCAGCTCAACGGGGGCGCCGGGGGCGGTGAAGTCCAGCGTGCCGCGGCCGCTGAAACCGCTGCCGCGGATCAGGTCCACGGGCCCGGCGAGCAGCGCATGGCCGGACAGGTTGTCGAACCGCGCCACCTGGGTGACCAGGGGGGACAACTCCGCTGAGCAGGCGTACTCACTGCGCGCGGCCGTGGTGAATGCGGAGAGCAGCACTCGGTGGGCGCGGCCGTCACCGGGCACCGAGACCGGCGAGGGGGATCTCAACACCCGCGCCTCGCCGCCGTCGTCCACCCCCGGCAGGCCGAGCACCGGGGCCGGGCCGAGCGCCCCGATCTCCTCCTCGCGCAGTTCGACGTCGACCGTGCGGCGCTCCGCTGCGGAGCGGTCCTTGAGCGTCAGCCGGTCCTCGCCCAGCCGCGGCGGATCGGTGGCCAGCGCCGAGCGGGCCGTCGACAATGTCAGGCGTACGTCCGACCAGTCCTCACCGGTGCGCTGCCAGACCATCGCGTCGGTCTCCAGTGTCAGCGAGTCCCCGACGAGCACGGCCCGGTAGGCGGGCCGCCACAGCGCACACGGGGTGAGGTGGCTCAGGCGCAGCCCGACCGGCCCGGCGACCGCGGCCTCCACGGTCAACTCGATATGGCCGACCAACTCCGCGGGCTCCTCCTCGGAGAGGTGCATGGCCCGCTGGGCTTCGCCGAGTTCGGCAGCGAGGGCGGCCAGCCGGGCCTCCACGGTGCGGAGTTGCTCGCCGTGCGCGTCGCGCTCGTCGTCCACCCGGTCCAGTTCGTGGGCCCAGCGGGCCCGTTCGGTCTCCCCGGAGCCGGCCCCTTCGCCGATCTCCCGGAGCAGATCGGCGGCGAGGCGGCCGAGCAGGTCAAGGCGGGCATAGAGCCGGTCGCGTCGCTGCCCCAGGGCCAGCCGCTCCTCTTCGAGAGCGTGTACGCGGTGGCGCAGGGCGGAGTCGTCGTCGGTGGACGGCAGCGGCCCGCGCGGCGTCCAGCTGCGGACGATGCGCACGTCGAGCACGGTCGCGGGGTGATCGGCGGTCAGCTCCGCATGGAGGGTCCGGTCGACGGCCAGCGCACTGACCGGCCCGAGACGCAGCCGCTGGACCCCGGCCTCCAGGTCGAGCACGACGGCGCGCTCGATGTGGGCGCGATCCTCAAGGCACGTGACGGCGGTGACGGGGAGGGCGATCGGCTTCGGGGCCGTGGACATGGCGTGTGTCAGCTCCTGCGGTTGCCGCCGACCAGGGCCTTGCCGGTCGGGAGTCGGATCTCGTAGCCGCCGTCGAGGACGGCAGTGGCGCCTGCGGGCAGGTCCAGCCGCCAGACGCGGGTGCCCGGCGCATGTCGATCGGGCCCCGCGCCTTCCTCGGGTGCCGTCCAGTCGGCCCGTTCCTCGATCCGGACGTCCGGTTCGGAGGTGACCGGCACTCGCTCGCGGACTTCCACGGTGACGGGCCTCGCGAGCCGGTTGGCCAGCTCCACGTGGACGCGGTGGTCAAGCACGGTGGCGTTGTTGCGCAGGCCCGAGGTCGACTCGTGCAGGTTCGTACGGCGGATGACCCGGATGCCCTCGGCCGGCCCGAGCCCCACCCGGCGGACACCGCCGGGGGCGAGCGTGGGCAGTGCGGCGGTCAGCAGGAAGTCGTCGTCGACGGTGACCTCCACCGGGCCGGCCAGCAGTGCCTGGTCGGTGGCGTTGGAGAGCACCAACGTCGCGTACACGGTCTGCTCCACGGACGGCACGCAGAGGTACTCGGTACGCAGGCCGACCGGGATCTCGCCGACGGTGACGGTGTGCCAGGTGCCGTCCGACGGAATGTCGGCGCGGGCGGTGGCATCGAAGCGGTGGTCGAAGTAACCCGCCGACTCGCGAGGCCGCACGGCCTGTCCGGGCAACGGCAGCGCGGCCACCGCTTCGGCGCGGCGACGGTACTCGGCCGCCGCCGGGTCGAAGGGAGAGTCGGGAAACAGCCGGCCTCTGCGACGGCCCTGCTCGTCGGGGCCGCACAGGACGAGGGCGGCGTAGTCGAGCTCGGCGCCGCTCGGCTGCGGCGGACCGGCTACCGGTGCCGGAGGGGCTGGCGGCACAGCCCGGCCAGGAGCCGCGGGCGCCATGGCGGCGGGGGCACCCGCGAAGGACCTGCCGCCGGTCCGCGGCCTGCCGCCCGGTCGCGACCCGGCCGGCTGCGCGAGGGCCGGCATCCCGCCGCCGAAGACTTCCGGCGGAGCGCCGTCTGCGCCGCCGGGCACCGGGACTGCGGCCGGGGGACCGCCGTAGCCCTGCGGCGCCGGCGGCGGTGGCGGAAGGGGACCGGACACGGAGCCGCCCGCGGCACCCACGGGCGCGGAGCCGGCCCCGACAGCCGCGGGTGCGGCGGTCGTGGCTGGGCCAGGTCCTGCCGCGTCGTACCCGGAGAACAGGTCGACGAGCCCGGCCGGGGGCTCGCGCCAGCCGGAAGGCGCGGGGGCGGGCTGACTGCGTCCGATCCGGATCGAGCGGAGCCTCGGCAGGTCGGTGCGGCGCCGAAGATCGGCGGTGGCCAGGGCGATGCGCACGCCGGTCCAGTCCTCGCCGGTCCGCTGGGCGACCGAGGCGCGCAGCACCAGACGGCCGCTGCCGTCGCCCTGACGGTGAGTGAGGCGGTAGGCCGGCACCCAGACGGCGCCCGGCACCCCGTACTCCAGCTCCACCTCCGCGTCACCGGTGCCGTCGAGGGTCAGGACCGCGCAGACCGTGGTCTCCACGTGCGCTGACGGCGCGTCGGTGGAGGCGCGGGCGAGCCTGTCGGCGGCGACGGTGAGCTCGTGCTCGACGTTGCGCAGTGCCTCCTCCAGCTCGACGAGGCGGTTGTGCAGTCCCGTCAGCCGCTCGTCGACGAAGTCGGCGAGCTCCAGCCACGCGTCGACCGGGGTACGGCGGTGCGGGTCCTCGCGCCTGCGGGCAGGTGGGACCGGGTGGAGAGCCCTGACCTCCTCGATCAGGCTCAACTGTCGGTCCCGGCGTCCCTGCGCCGCCGCGTACTCGTCGCTCAGCCGCTCGACCTCGCGCCGCAACTCGTCGGGCGTGCCCGTGCCGAGCGGCTCGGCCTCGACTTCCACCCGGGCCTCGGTGACGCGCACCCCGGGGGCGCCCAGGACACGGGCCCGCAGCGAGCCCGGGTCCAGTGAGCGGGGCAGTCCCGCCACCCGCACCCGGCCGTCAGGCGACACGCTGCCCCGGGCCAGGCGGCGGCAGACCGCGCCCTGCGCGTACACCACGACCGAATCGAGGGTCGACCCCCACCTCTGTCTTGACTCAGCCGTCATGTGCTCCGCCCCCCGCCGCGTCCATGCTGAGCGAAGCCTACGCCCGGGCGGTCTGCGCGTCCGCGTCGCATCAGGAGGATGGCGTCCCTCTCGGGCCCGCGGTCGCAGCTGTTCGGTATGCCCGTGCCGGCGAGTAGGGCCGGGGTTGTCCTGGCGGAGGTTGGTGGACACCAACCGCGACAACCCGGACCGTCAGGTGCGGCTGAGCTTCCTCGGGTGGCGCACCAGCGGGCCATGGAGCGCCTGGGTGCCGTGTCAGCCGATGCCGATACGCGTCTTCCCATAGCTTGCGGCGCCGATGACTTCGTGCCGGACCCCGAAAGCACGCTGGCCAAAGAAGCTGTACCGCCCCACCCGCCGGGAGATCCGCAACCGAGCGGTTGGTCAGCCAAAGAAGACGAACCGCGGGAGCGTGCGGAGGGGGCGTGAAGAGCGGAGGTCAGCTGTTGAGGAGGCCGGCTTCGACGACGGCGCGTCCGAAGGGGCTCGCGAGTTCGGCGAGACGTTCGCAGTCGGCGTCACCCAGGGCAGCGTAGGCGGGAAGGGCCAGGCGGTCGGTGCGGTCCTCGATGTGCTGGCGCAGGCGTACGCCTTCCGGGCTCAGGGAGTCGCCGTCGAGGAGACCTCGCGTGCGCAGGCGCTCCTCGGTGTCGGCCCACTCCTCCTCGGGCCATGCGCGGCTTCCCTTGAGGAAGTCGACGGGAACCTCACCGGTGGCAGCGTGCAGAACCAGGGCCTCCAAACCCCCCACGCCCTCGCTCAGCAAGCACGCGACATGGCCGTCTCCACGGAACTCCCGGAGCAGCGTCTGAGCGTGCCACAGCTGCAGTACCGGTTCTTCCGGCCGGGGCAGCGCAGCATGCGCGGCGAACAGCGGGCGGCCCTGCGCGTGTTCGCAGGCCGCGTCGGCGGCCCTGCGGGTCAGCGCCAGGACCTCGTCGAAAGCGGGGAGTTCGTGGATGCCGGCCCGTCGCAGGGCCTCGCTCGCGGCGGCGTGCCGCGCGTCCAGCACCTGCTGCGGCGTCACCGCGTCCCAGACCCCGTCGACCGCTTTCCGTACGAGACCGGGGTTGAAGTTGTAGAAGGTCGAGATGACCAGCTCAGCGGATGCTCGGCCGAAGGCCGCGCTCCGGGAGGCGAAGTACCCGGAGCGTCCGCTCAGTCCGAGGTCCGCGTACCGTCGCCTTCCCTCGGGGGCGAAATAGATCATGCCGTGTACGGGCTCGAGTCGGCGCCAGGCTGTTCGCGCTGTCTTCATGGGGTCACCTCTTCTGAGAGTCGGCAGAGGGGGTATTCGCTGTGGTTCCGGACTCGCCGTGCGCCCGCAGATGTTCGAGCAGCAGGCGGCTCAGCGTTTCGGGCGCCTCCTCGGGGACCCAGTGGCTGACGCCCTGAAGGGTCTCGAACCGGTACGGCCCGTTGACCCACTGCCCGGTCTCCCGCGCGGCCGCCGGGCCGAATGCGCTGTCCTGCGTGCTCCAGACGTACAGCGTGGGCACCTCGATGACGCCGATCGCGCCGTCGGGGCGGCCGGCCCGGTACCAGTTCAGCGCCGCGGTGAGAGCACCCGGCTGGGAGAGGTGACGCACGTAGGCCTCAGCACTGGCCTGCGGGACCTTTCCGGCGTAAGTGGCGCGAAGCGCCTCGGCATCGCCTGCCAGCATGCGCTCTTCGGTCGCGGGCGTTTCACGCCAGGCGATCATGTACTGCGATCGTTCGCGCTGGTCCTTGTCGCTACGCAGGGTGGTGGCCAGAGCGCCGGGGTGCGGGGTCGAGACCACCGTCAGGGTGCGTACGCGGTCGGGGTGGGCATGGGCGGTCCACCACGCCACCGCGCCTCCCCAGTCATGGCCGACCAGGTCGAACGACCCCCAGCCCAGTTCCTCCGTGATCGCGACCACATCGTCGACCAGGACGCTCATGCGGTAGTGCGCGGGCCGCTCGGGGCGGGCCCCGGGAGAGTACCCACGCTGGTCGGGTGCCACCACCCGGTAGCCGTGCGCGGCCGAATCCGCGATCTGCCGTTGCCACACCAGCCGCGTCTGCGGGAAGCCGTGGAGCAGCAGCACCGGGCGGCCCTCGGACGGACCCGCCACGGTCGCGTCGAACACGCCCGCAGCGGTGGAGATGCTCAGTTCGGTCACGATCCGCCCCTTCATACCGACTGGTCGGTCACCTTAGGCTGTGGAAGGGGATTGTCAAGGTCGAGAACACGCACAGTTCCCGCAACGGCAGCCGCGTGCCGCCCTCCGTCCAGAGATATTGAACTTGACGTCGAATTCAACTATAAACGGTCGCGAGGCCGGCTCCCGTCACCCTGCGGCCCGCCCGGACGAACCGGACCGACAGGAAGCAGTGAGGCGACATGAGGGAAGCAGTCATCGTTTCGACGGCACGGACGCCGATCGGGAAGGCGTACCGCGGCGCGTTCAATGACACCCAGGCGCAGGAACTTGCCGCCCATGCCCTCTCGCACGCGGTGCAGCGCGCCGGTCTCGAGGGAGGCGAGGTCGAGGATGCGATCTTCGGCTGCGCCGTGCAGCAGGGGTCATCCGGCGGCAACGTCGCCCGCCAGGCCGCTCTCCGCGCCGGACTTCCGGACTCCGTGTCCGGCATGACGATCGACCGGCAGTGCTCGTCGGGCCTGATGGCGATTGCGACGGCCGCCAAGCAGATCGTCGGCGACGGCATGCAGGTCGCTGTCGGCGGCGGTGTCGAGTCGATCTCCCTGGTGCAGAACGAGCACATGAACACCCACCGCATGACGGATCCCTGGCTGGTCGAGCACAAGCCGAGTGCCTACATGCCGATGTTGCAGACGGCGGAGATCGTCGCCGAACGCTACGGCGTGAGCCGGGATCGACAGGACGAGTTTGCGCTGGTGTCACAGCAGCGCACTGCGGCGGCGCAAGAGGCTGGGCGGTTCGACCAGGAGATCGTCGCGCTCGACAGCGTCAAGAAGGTCCTGGACAAGCAGTCCGGGGAGGTGCGGGACGAGGCCGTGACCCTGACCCGGGACGAGGGCAACCGCGCGTCGACCACACTCGAGGGCCTGGCCGGGTTGGCGCCCGTGCTGCCGGACGGTCAGGTGACCGCGCATTCCAGCGTGACGGCGGGCAACTCCTCACAATTGTCGGACGGGGCTTCGGCGTCGGTGTTGATGGAGTCGAAGGAAGCCGAGCGCCGCGGACTGGAGCCGCTGGGCGTATACCGGGGTATGGCCGTTGCCGGTTGCGGGCCGGACGAGATGGGGATCGGTCCGGTGTTCGCCATTCCGAAACTGCTGAAGCAGCATGACCTCACCATCGACGACATCGGTCTGTGGGAACTCAACGAGGCGTTCGCTTCCCAAGCGCTGTACTGCCGTGACGAGCTGAACATCGACCCGGAGCGGTTCAACGTCAATGGCGGCGGAATATCGGTCGGCCATCCGTACGGAATGACCGGTGCCCGCCTGGTGGGGCACGCCCTGGTTGAGGGCAAGCGCCGTGGCGTCCGATATGTAGTGATCTCGATGTGTGTCGGCGGCGGAATGGGCGCAGCCGGGCTGTTCGAGGTCGCTTAGTCCTCATGAGAATCGGCGGACCGTGGCTGCCTCGCAACGGCCGGGGGGAAGCCGGTCGCGGTCGCATCGGCCGGTGGTAAGCCGGCCGCGAGAGAGGGTGTGGATACTGTGTCGAGCGTGGTGGAAAAGACCCGAACCGCCGTCCTCGTGGACTTCGGCGGGGTCATCACCTCCAGTGTGTTGCGGGCGTTCACCGACTTCGGCGCCTCACTCGGTGGCGACCCGCGCCTGCCGCTGGACCTCCTCAGCCGGGACCCGCCATCACGCAGCCTCCTGGCCGACCACGAGTGCGGCCGTATCGACGCCGAAGCCTTCGAGCGAGGATTCGCCGAACGTCTCCGTGCCCACGGCGCCGACGTGCCCGCCGAGGGGCTCACGGCCCGGATGCAAGCCGGAATGTCGATCGACCAGGACATGCTCGCCCTGCTCGGTGATCTTCGCGCCGCCGGGTATCCCGTTGCGCTGGTATCCAATTCTTTCGGGACCGGAACCTACGACGGCGTCGCCCTCGCCGCTGTGGCCGACGCGGTCGTCATCTCCGCCGAGGTCGGGATCCGCAAGCCTTCCCGGCGGATTTACGCGATCGCATGTGAACGACTCGGCGTCTCCCCCGAGGAGGCAGTCATGATCGACGATCTGCGGCAGAACCTCGACGGAGCGGCGCGGATCGGAATCGGGGGTGTGCTTCACACCGGTGCCGCCGACACCCGCCGCCAACTCGCCGAACGCTTCAGGATCACCGCCTGACCGATCGACCGATCGACGGGAGGTCGATCGACGGGGGACCGGTCGCGGGGGACCGGTCATACCCGGGATCGACACCGCCCGCGGGCCGAGCGGCGGTGCTCGCGCCCGCCCACTGCGGTGCTCATGTACGTCGGTACCACCTCTGCCCGACCAGGCGGCCGGACGCCTGCACCCTGCTCGGCGACGTACCCGCCCGCCGGAGCTGAACATCCGTCGACGGACGAGATGTGTCCGACGCAGAAGAGTGATGCATGGTCCCGGAGCTGGTCATCGCCCAGTCGGCCTCGGCATCGCGGGTTCCTTCCCCGCGTTGAACGCACGGTCCGGTCGGCGCTGCGCGCATGGCTGCAGCAGGTAACGGAGGAGTTGGCCAAGCACGACGCCAACATGACGATGTGCGCCGCAAGCGCACCTCACAACTGAGTGCCGCTGTCAGTGAGTACCGGCGGCTTGGTCTGAGCGGCGTTGCCTGCGGGAACCGACTCCGGGACCTTCCCCGACCGCCGCTCGCCCTGGCCAATTCATGACTCTGGCGTCGGATTCAAGTACGCTTTTGGCGATGGATACCATGACGCCCGAGGAGAATTACAGCGAGAAGGCACCGCCGATGGCGCCCCTCTCATCACTTCGCGAGCTGCCGACGACAAAGCGCGGAGCGCGGACACGCGCCGCTTTGGTGAAGGCCGCGCGGAAGGTGTTCGAGCGGGACGGCTACCTCGACACCCGCCTGGCCGACATAACCAAAGAGGCCCAATGCGCGGCGGGATCCTTCTACACCTACTTCGCCAACAAGGAAGAGGTGCTTGCCGCCGTCCTGCTGGAGGCGCAGGAGGACATGATGCACCCCGGTATGGGCCGGGTGCAGGGTACTGACGATCCGTATGCGGTACTCGAGGCGAGCAATCGCGCGTATCTCGAGGCATATAAACGGAACGCGAAGCTGATGGCGCTGCTTGAGCAGGTCGCACAAGTGGAGCCGGAGTTCCGTAAGTTCCGAAGCCGGCGCGGGGATGCGTTCATCCACCGCAACGCCCGCGGCATCGCCGACCTGCAGGCGCGGGGTGTCGCAGACCGTGAGGTCGATCCGATGATGGCCTCCCGTGCACTGTCGGGCATGGTCAGCGTCATGGCCTACAGCGCCTTCGTGCGCGGCGAAGGGCAAGAGGAAGGTACGCCGGCGGACTTCGAGGAGCTCGTCTCCACGGTCACCCGGCTCTGGGCGAACGCCCTGCGGTTCCCCGGCCACCGCTGATCCGGCAGTAGCGCCGGCCGGGGCGGAGCCCGCTGTCCACGACCGTTCGACGATCCTGGACTCCGGCGCCCGCAGCGGCGACGGACCAGGTGGCGTGAGCCTCGATGCTCGGCCACCTCACTCACCACGCGGGTGGGTAAGCCGACAGGTCAGGGGCGGGGAACGGCATCTGGCTGTAGCCGTCGTCGAGGCTGCGCAGCCGTCGAACGTCAAGCAGTTGCGACGACACGGCCGCCGGGCCGGGCCGTGTTCGGTGAGCTGCTCGTACCCCTGGGACAGGCGAAAGGGCAGCGATGCCCGCCTTGAATTCTTTGTCCGCAGTCCAGTGGGGCGAGGCGGCCTGCTCCGCGTGGTGATGCGCGCCCGCTAGTTGAACTTGACGTCGGATTCAATTATACAGGGTGGAGACCACGGTCACCTCATCTCGGGGGTCGTGGCCCGGCACCGCACGCCCCGCCACGGAGAGGTTCGCTGTGAACGTTGCACAGAGAGTTGCCATCGTCACCGGTGGCGGAGGCGGCATCGGCGGCGCGCTGGTCGCACGGCTCGCTCGCGAGGGTGCCCGGGTCGTCGTCGCTGACCTTGACGCGGACACCGCGCGGGCGGTTTCGGCGTCAGTCAACGCCGACCATCCGGGAAGCACCGTGAGCGCGGGCGCGGACGTGTCGGACACCCCCCAGATCGAGCAGTTGATCGCTCTCGCGGAAAGCGCGTTCGGTCCGGTCGACCTCTACTTCGCGAACGCGGGTATCGCCGGGGCACCCGGCCTGGATGCGAATGAGCAGGACTGGGACGTCTCGATCGACGTGAACCTGCGCGCCCACATCCGTGCGGCGACGCTGCTGGTGCCGCGGTGGCTCGAGCGCGGCGAGGGCTACTTCGTCAGCACCGCCTCGGCTGCCGGGCTGCTCACCCAGATCGGCTCCGCCACGTACGCCGTCACCAAGCACGCGGCCGTCGGCTTCGCCGAATGGCTGAGTGTCACCTATGGCGATCGCGGGGTCCATGTCAGCTGTCTGTGCCCGATGGGGGTGAACACCAACATGCTGTCCCTGGGGAAGGATTCCGGGGACGCCCTGGGGAGAGCCGCCACCCAGGCCGTCACGTCCGCGGGTGACGTCCTCGAGCCGGCCGAGGTCGCCAACGCCGTCCTGGCCGCGATCGAGGACGAGCGCTTCCTGATCCTGCCGCACGAAGAGGTTCTGGACATGTACCGGCACAAGGGCTCGGACTACGACCGGTGGCTGCGCGGGATGCGCCGCTACCAGAACTCCCTGCTGGCGCAGTCATGACCGGCGCGCCCGACGAACTCGTCCTCGCCGAACACCGCGGGCCCGGGCCGGTGCTCACGTTCAACCGGCCCGCCAAGCTGAACGCCTGGACCGACGAGCTCGAAAGCTACTTCACACTGCTCGACGCCGCCGAGGACGACCCGGACGTACGCGCCGTCGTGGTCACCGGCGCGGGACGCGGATTCTGCGCCGGCGCCGACCTCCAGCGGCTGCAGGCGGCCGGCGAGGTCTCGCCGATTCCGTGACCCGCGCGGAAGACGTCATGCTCCAGGCCACCCGCGGGGCCGATTTCGTCGAAGGCGTGGCCAGTCACCCCGACAAGCGCTCACCGAGTTTTCCCTCCCTACCTGTCAGGAGTTCGGATGTCCCTGTTTGAGACGTCGGACCGCGCCAAGAAGTACCAGGCGGATCTGCTCGAGTTCATGGATTCGCACATCTACCCCGCTGAGGCGGTGTACCACGAGCAGATGTTCGCGTCGGGTGACCCGCACTTCCATCCGCCGATCATCGAGGAACTCAAGGCGGAGGCGCGGGGGCGCGGACTGTGGAACCTCTTCCACCCGCACCCCGAGTGGGGACCCGGGCTGACGAATCTCGAGTACGCGCCGCTGGCGGAGATCATGGGGCGCAGTCACATCGCCTCCGAGGCGTGCAACTGCAACGCTCCCGACACCGGCAACATGGAGGTACTCACGCTGTTCGGCAGCGACGAACACAAGGAGAAGTATCTGGGGCCCCTGCTCGACGGGACGATGGCCTCGGCCTTCGCGATGACGGAGCCGCGTGTCGCCAGTTCGGACGCCACCAACATCGAGCTGCGGATGGAGCGCGACGGTGACGAGTACGTGCTCAATGGCCGTAAGTGGTTCGCGTCCAATGCCCTGCACCGCAACTGCAAGGTGCTCATCGTCATGGGGAAGACGGATCCCACCGCTGCCCCGCACCGGCAGCAGTCGATGATGGTCGTCCCGATCGACGCCCCCGGGATCACGGTGATGCGCGGGCTGCCGGTGTTCGGCTACCAGGACCGTGAGGGGCACGCCGAAATCGATTTCACCGACGTACGGGTGCCGGCCAAGGACGTACTCAAGGGCGAGGGTGAGGGTTTCGCGATCAGCCAGGCCCGGCTCGGGCCCGGTCGTATCCACCACTGCATGCGGGCGATCGGCGCGGCCGAGCGGGCGCTTGAGCTGATGTGCCGGCGCGCGCAGTCACGGGTGACATTCGGTAGTCCGATTGCCGAACGGTCCAATGTCCAGGACTGGATAGCGGAAGCACGTATCGACATCGAGATGATCCGCCTCCTCACGCTCAAGGCCGCGTATCTGATGGACACGGTCGGGAACAAGGAAGCGCGCACCGAGATCGCGGCCATCAAGGTGGCCGCCCCGAACATCGCGTTGAAGATCGTCGACCGCGCGATCCAGGTGCACGGGGGAGCAGGAGTGACCGACGACTTCCCGTTGGCGATGATGTATGCGGGCCTGCGGACGTTGCGGCTGGCGGACGGTCCCGACGAGGTCCACAAGAGGGCCATCGCCAGACAGGAACTGCGGCAGTACCGCGACGCGGCCACGGCAGCGGTGAGCTGAGATGGCAGGACTCGATCTCAGCGGTCGCACCGCCGTCGTCACCGGCGCCTCGCGCGGTATCGGGCCGGCGATCGCCCGGGCCATCGCCGCGGCCGGAGCAAACGTCGTCCTCACCGCCCGGTCCCAGGAGGCGGCGGATGCCGCCGCGGCCCAGGTCAAGGGCACAGCGGTCGGCGTCGGTGCGCACGCCGTCGACGAAGAGGCGGCTCAGCGCTGTGTGGATCTGACGCTTGAGCGCTTCGGAACTGGCCAGCCACACGCCGTATGCGCAGCGTCAGCTCAAGCGGCGGGCGGGCCAGTGGGAGAAGTCCAGGACCCGCGAGCTGCCCGCCCTCGAGGACCTCACCCGCAGGAGGGCTGGATCCACCTGCCCGGTACGGATCTGGCGGCCCTCCGCCGATGACGGCTGAATTGGGGTTGCCCTGACGGAGTTTGGCGGACACCCACCGCGACACCCCCGACCGGCAGGTCCGCCTGAGCTTCCTCGGTTGAGGAGGCGCATCTCGCCAGACCGTGGTTTCGAAGTCCGGCCGCCCCCAGCGGTCCCTGTTCCGGGCTGATTGCGGCGCCGCGCCGGCCTCAGGCGGAGCTGAGCGGATGGGTGGCCGTGGCCGAACGCGGTGGCCAGGTCTGGGGAGAGAGGATGCCCAGGACGTACGCCCGGGCGACCAGTGCGGGTCTGGTCGCGGCTCCCAGTAGATCCCGCAGTCGGCTGAGGTGGTAGTCGACGGTCTGCCGGGACAGGTGCAGCGAGGTGGCGATCTCCCCGTTGCTGCTGCCCACGGCCAGCAGGGACAGGATGCGGATCTGGCTGGCGGTGAGCGGAGGATGTGCCTCGTGGGCGAGCCCCTGGTGGGTGACGACCGCCCAGACCTCCGCAGCGCGGGTCGAGGAACGGCCCACTGTCGTCAGATGCAGCCGGGCCCGGCGCTGATGGCCGCGGGCGTCGACCAGCACGGCGGACGTCTCGAACCTCCTGCGACGGCGGGCTATCAGGTCGTTCCATCTGCGGTGCAGCAGGTCGAGTTCCGGCGCCGGAGCCAGCACCGTGTGGGCGCGGCGGCCGACGAGATCCGATGGCCGGGTCTGCAGGAGTTCGGCGGCCGCGGCGCTCGCCTGCTGGATCCGTCCGCCCGCCGAGATCAGGGCGCAGGGCAGCCCGCTGTGGTCGCGCAGCGCGTGCAGGCTTTCCTCCGCCTCCCGGCGTTGGTCCAGCGCGCGCGTGTAGTCGGTGATGTCCACGTAGATTCCTGCCACGCAGGTCTGTGAGCCCTCCAGGACGGGGAACCGGTGGCCCGCCGCGTATGCGCTGGTGCCGTCGGACCGGTGGTAGGTGAGGGTGTGCCGCACTGATCTGCCGTGGGAGAGGATCTCCCGGTCCAGCGCGAGGAACTGCGCGGCGTCGGCGAGGGAGTCTAAGTCCTGCACATGCTTCCCGATGACGTTCCCCGGCGTGGTGCCGTAGAGGTGCGCGTAGGCGTGGTTCGTCCAGAGGTAGCGCCCGTCCTCGTCCCGGATGAAGGCTGCGGCGGGGGCGAAGTCCGCGAATGCGTCGAAGCGGCGCCCGGCGGCGGTCCCGGCGCTGACCTCCAAGGCCAGTCCGCGGGCCCGGCCCCCGCACCCCACTTCGTCGAGGGGCCAGCTCACATCGAAGACCCGCCCGTCGAACCGCGCCTGCCAGTGACTGACTTCGGGGGAGTGCCAGGACGCCGCGAAATCCTGCCGCATGGCCTCGAGGAACCGCTGTGGCGTCCGCGAGTCAATGAAGGCACCGCCGCCGCTGTCGATGACGCGCAGCTGCCCGTCGGCCTCCCACCAGTACACGGGCAGGTGCTCGAGCAGCGCTTTGAGAGTGGTCTCGTCCACGACGACCTTTCCATCAAGTTTCAACCGGATTGCGTGTGACATCGCGATGTGTATCCGCTCTGTTTCCGCGCATGCTCGGTTCTCGGCCGACCTGGACGGCGCCGGGCCGCGATGCCGGCCGTCACTTCCGCCATACGTCATCACGGGGCCTCCCCGCCGGTTCAACGGTGCCTGCAACTCAGGCATTTGCCTGATCGGCCGGCGTTCGATGCGGCGATTCGGGAGCCTGTCGGCTGATTTGCTGGAGCGGTGGTGGGCACCCGTCATGTCGCTCGCCTCCATCGTTCTGACGGACCATCATCATCCAGAGGAGTTGGATTTCTGTGAGCAAGGTGCTGTTCGTGCATGCCAAGGGCGGCCCGCCCCTCGGCTATGCCCTGACACGGGTCGCCGCGAAGTCGGCAGTGCACCTGCTGGCGCTCAGCGCACTTCCTCCCAGCGTGGCCGCGACCGCCGAGCGCCTGTGCGCCTCGGTCCTGGTCCCCACCGAGTCGGAGCGGCGCGACCTGGTGTCCCTGATCGTTGCCCGGGCCCAGGCCATCGGTGCGGACGCGGTTGTCACATTCTCCGAGTACGCGGTCGTGGCCGTCGCCGAAGCCTGCGAGAAGCTCGGCCTCGCCGGGGCGGGCAGCTCCTGCGCACTCGCCCGCGACAAGCGGATGATGCGGCGTACCTGGCAGGAACACGGCATATCCCAGCCCCGGTTCCGCCCGGTCGCCTCGGAGCAGGAGCTGTATGACGCGGCTGCGGCCCTTCCCTTACCCCTGCTGCTGAAGGCGGCCTGGAGCGCCGGTTCCACCGCACACCAGGTCATCCGCTCTTCGCGGGAGGTAGCGGAGGCCTGGGGGCGGTCGCGGGAAGTGATGGCCGAATCCGCCCAACTGGGATACGCCGAACTCCACGTGGCCGACGCCGACGCGGACTTCCTGGTCGAGCAGATTGTCGCGGGATCGGCCGAGGACTGGTTCGACGAGCCGGGGTGGGGCGACTACGTGAGCGTCGAAGGTGTCGTCATCGACGGCGACTTCCGACCCGTCTGTCTCAGCGGACGCATGCCGACGGTGGAACCGTTCACCGAGCGCGCCGGCATCACCCCCGCCTCGCTGTCGCACGTCGCCCAGGAGCGCGTCGTGGCCCTCGCGCGGGATGCCGTCGACGCGCTGGGCCTCGCGAACTGCGGAACGCACACCGAGATCAAGCTCGGTGCCGAAGGCCAGATGTGGGTGATCGAGACCGCGGCCCGGTTCGGCGGCGCGATGACCGTCCCGCAGATCGAGGAGGTCTTCGGCCTGGACCTCATCGGGATGCTCGTCGACCACCTTCTGGGACGCCCGGTCACCTGGCCGACGCGCGCCCGTACGCCGGGGGAGGCGCGAGGCGCGGCGGGTTCGCTCGTCGTACTGGCTGTCGACGGTGCCGGTGACGCCTGGCCGGACCGGCGCGTCTGGGACTTCCCGACGGTGACGGAAGCCGTCCCGGTCAGCGACGGCAGCCGGCTGTCGGTGGTGGCCGAGAATTCACTTCCCGACGGTGCTTTGGTGCCGGTCTACGACCCGGCCGCCGGCGCGAACACCATGGCGGCACTCTGCCTGCTCTCCGCCGTCGACCCGCAGACCGTCATACGTGACTTCCGGACCCTGGTGGACCTCCTGCCGCACGTCCTACCGGTGGCTTCGCCCGAGGAGGCCCGCTCATGACCACCCACCTCCTTCCTCCGGGCGCGCCGGACCCTGCCGTGGACCGCACGGTCGTCGGCGAGAATCTGTCCCTGCCGTTGTTCCGCACCCTCTCCGGCGTGCTGGCCGGTCACCCCTACCTGAAGGTCGTCGTCGACCGCGCCGAGGACACCTGGCACCTGCTCGACACGGCCGTCCACCCCTTCCACGTCAACTACGTCGCCACCCGCATCCTCGACATGGAGCTGGAGGCCCTGGACGCGTGCCTGGATGCCTTCAACGCCTCGGTGTACCGGGATCCCGGGCGTCGCTTCCTCCTGGGTGTGCTCTCCCTGCACACCGACGAGGACTCCGACGGCCGCGAGCGACCGTTCCTGGTCCTCGAGACGACCGAATCCGACACCATGCACGGCGCCTTGCTCGACGCGTTCTACGCGTTCGTCCGCGGCCGGGTCGACGGCCGACTGCCGCTGCTGCTGAAGCCGGCGAACCATGGACAGGAACAGGAGCTGACCGCGATCAGCGAGGTCCGGGTGCCGCGGATACCCAGCCACGAACTCTTCGGCAACCGGACGCGGACACCGCTGAACGCCGCCGAGGCCATCGGCAGGCTCCGCTACTTCCGGACGGCCGAGGAGTACGAGGCAGCCGCCGACGGGCTCGGCTGGTCGGACATCGTGGCCATGGCCTGCCTGCCGGACGACGTGCCGCGCGTCGCCGGATTCCTCAACACCGCGCCCACCACGCCGCTCTCGCACACCAACGTCCTCGCCGCCGGCTGGGGCATCCCCAATGCGATCGTGCGCGACCTGGAACAGATCGTCGAGAAGGACGACCTGAACGGTGCGTGGGTCCGCTACCTCGTGCGGGACGACGAGATCACCCTCGTGCCGCTGGCGACCGCCCCGGCCCTGGAAGCGCCGACGTGGCACCAGCAGCGGATCCGGATGGAACCTCCGCTGCTCGAGGACGCACCGGCCCTGGCTCTGCACCGGCTGCGCCGCGCGGACCGGGACCGCTACGGCACCAAAGCGGCCAACCTCGGAGAGCTTCACCACGTCCTCGACAGCCGCACGGCCGATCTCACCGCGTTCTACGGGCAGTCGCGGCCGCCCCGCACGGATCTGTACGGCCATCTCGCGGCCCGACTCGGTGTCACGGATGCCACCACCGGCGGGCTGCGGCAGGCGGCGTCCGAATTCGCCGCACGTACCGTCGCGGCCCCCGACGGAGTCGCCCTCCCGTTCGCCCTGCAGCAACGCTTCCTCACCTCCTCACCAGCCCTGCAACAGGGCATCGGAAAGCTCAAGATGGCGCTCGAACTCGACGCGGTCGAGGTGTTGGACTCGCTCTGTCTGCACCTGCAACACGTCGTCCGGAACACCCCGATGCCGGAAGAGGTGACCCGGCAGATCACCCAGGCGTTCCCCGCCCCACTCGCCGCAGGAAGCCGCCTGGTGGTGCGCTCCTCCTCCAATGCCGAAGACCTTCCCGGGTTCTCTGCGGCGGGGGTCTACGACTCGGTCACCACCGTCCGCGGGGCCGGCGAACTCCTGGACGCGGTGCGCCGGGTGTGGGCCTCCCTGCTGTCGCCGCGCAGCGTGCGCCTGCGCCATCAGGTCGGCATCTCCCTGGACGACACATACATGGGGGTGATCATCCAGCAGTACGTCCCCGCGGATCTCGGGGGCGTACTGGTGACCTGCAACCCGACGAAGCGCGAGGACTTCCGCAACGTCTACCTCAACTGCTCGCCGGGATCCCCCGAGACGGTGGTCGACGGGACGACCCTGCCGCAGCAGTACCTCTACAACACCGTTGAGGGCGGCGGCCGTACGGTGGCTCTCGGCTCGTCCGGCGAGGACCTGCCCACCGCGACCAGGAGCCGGCTGATGGACCTGGCCCTCACCGGTCGGCTGCTGCAGTCCCACTTCAGCGAAGGCGACGCGGACCATCCGCTCGACATCGAGTGGCTGATGACCGACCAGGGGGACTTCCGACTGGTTCAGATCCGCCCCTACGCACTGTGATCCGCCGTCCTGACCGGCCGCGGCCGACCTCCCGGGCCCGTCCGGCGGGCCCGCCCCCGACACCCGCGGCTCGCCGGATCATCCGACTCAACAACGGCTTCCAACTGCTGTTCAACCTGCTGTGGTGGATGCCGGTGTTCTACGCCTACCAGCGGGAGGCGGGACTGTCGGACGGGCAGATCTTCGGGATCCAGAGCATCTACTATGTCGCGTTCTGCCTGTTCGAGATCCCGACCGGGATCGTGGCCGACCGCATCGGCGCACGCAACTGCCTGCGGGCCGGGGCAGTCGTGATGACTGCCGCGAACCTCGCCCCGGTCCTCACCCCCTCGTACGCGGGCTTCCTCCTCCACTTCCTGGCCATCGCCGCCGGCCGGTCCCTGACATCGGGCGCAGCCAGCGCCTACCTGTACGACGGGCTGCGGGCCGAGGGAGGCGGCGAGCACTATCTGAAGGCCGAGGGCACGGCTCGCGCCCTCGGCCTGGCCGCGAAGGTGATGTGCTGGCCGCTGGTCGGCCCCCTGATGGCCGTCGCTCACGCGGCGCCGTACGTGCTGAGCGCCGCGAGTGCGGCGGGCTCCCTGGCATGTGCCCTCGCGCTGCCCCGACTTGCCCCGCCCCGCGGGGAGGGGCGGTCGGGTCGGGCGCCGGGGAGAGGCGGGACGAACCGGAACCGTGGAGCGTTCCTGCACGACGCGGGCGCCGCGCTGCGCTGCGTACGAGCCACACCCTGGCTCGCCCTGGTCATGGTGCAGGGCGTGGCCGTGTTCACCCTCTCCCGCATCTGCCAGGTCAACCTTTTCCAGCCCATGTTGTTGGCCCACGGCATCGGCGAGACCTCGCACGGCGGGGTGCTGGCGGCCATGACCGTGGCGGAGGCCGTGGCCTCGGCGCGTCCCCAATGGCTCGGCCGCCGTCTGTCACCGGTGGCCATGGTGTCCCTGCTCAGCCTGGCGCTGGCGGGCACACTGGCGAGCATCACCTTCGGCGGGCCCTGGACCGTGGTCGCACTGCTGTGCCTGTTCGCCGCGGTCACCGGCTTCACCTACCCGATCCAGCGGAAGCTGGTCAACGATGCCATCCCGGCGCACGCCCCTCGCGCCACGCTCCTCTCGGTCGAGAGCATTGTGGACCGAGGCGTGTGCGCGCTCGCAGCCGTGGCTGCGGGAGCCTACCTGTCGGCAGGCCGGCTGGACGCCCTGCTGTGGCACAGTGCGATCGTGACCTGCGTGGTGATGATCGCTCTCCAACTGGTCCTGCGGAGCGATGCAGTGGGACGGCGCGCTTCGACAACGACTGTGACTACGCAGGGAAGGAAGCGCGGATCAACGACGGCGAGCTGATCCGCACGCTCGCCGAGGCGGCACGACCTCGCGGGATGAGCAGTCGGTAGGCGGCCGCATCGCAGGGTTGTCTGCGATGCGGTTCACGGCTTGACGCAGTCAGGCGAGTTCGGTCTCCCATTCGGCGAAGGGCGGCTGCTCCTCGTAGCTGGGGTCGCAGTACCCCCGGATCCACTCCGCGGCGCGATGCTCGGCCTGGTCGTAGTTGGTCACCTTGCCCTCCTGGTCCACCTCGAGGACGTTGGTGAAGATCGTGAAGACCATCTCCAGCTCCGAGCCCACGGTGACCAGACCCGGGCGGTAATCGATGTCTCCCAAGAGCGGGATGTCCACCGTGCCGTTGGCGAGGGTGAAGGCGAAGTGACGGATCGAGGCTCGAACATCCCTGGGAATCTTGGACATTCGAAGATCCTGCCAGCCAAGGGCGCCTGACGGAAAGTGATTCCACAACCTGGCGAGGTCGGACGGGTCGGCGCTCAGCGCAGGGGCAGCACCAGTTCGGACGGGTCGTCCTCCGGTGAGCCGAACGACACCTTGCTGTTCACTGGTGTGCGACCGCCGTACAGCGGGTCCTTGGTATCGAGGACCAGAGCCAGCCGGTGTCCTGCGGGCAGGTCGTAGGCGGTGGCGAAAAGCGGGATGTCGAGGGGGAAGGCCTGCTCCGGCATCCTGCCGGACCAGCTCTGCGGGGCGTGGGAGATCAGCTTCCCCACGCCGAGGGCGTTCACGTCGTAGAGATAGCCGATCACCGTGCCCTCCGGCGCGGAGGCGGTGACGGTCGTGTGCAGCTTGACGGCTCCGCGGATGTGCTGCGCGGCCGTGTACGGCGCCGACTGCCATACGGCTCCGGCCCAGCGGGGCAGCAACGGGACCACGACGACGGGAGGCAGTTTGAGGACCTGGTCGAGCAGCCCGGACAGTTCGGTGATGCCGCCGTCGGCGCCCGAGTTCGTACCGCCGACGACCGTCGTCCGCCATCCTGTCCCAGTCGTGCCGCTGCTCCCGGGTGTGCCGCCGTCGAGCGAGCCGGTGCCGAAGTCGTTCGCTCTGCCGAGCTGCAGCCGCTCGGTCCGCGAACTGATGGCCTGCCAGGAGGGATAGGTCTCGTGTGCGCCGCCGGGCCGTACTTCCAGCTCCACCGGCGGCCGAGGTGTGCCGCCGCTGCCCTTGAGGTGCTCGTCGAACCAGCTGAGTGCGCTCGCCCAGGTGGCATTGTCCAGCCCGAGCAGGCCGGTGACCTCCTGCGTGGCATGGTCGCCGGGGCGCAGCTCGATCCGCTTGGGGCCGGTCAGCTTCTGATAGAAGGCAGTGATCTGGCTGGAGTTGAAGATGCTCTCCCCCCATGCACTGGCGAGGAAGACGGCTGTGCCGTTGGCGTTGATGCGGTCCACATAAGCGCCCGGGGACCTGGTCCGCGCCCATCCGATGACTTCGGGGGTATTGCGGTCGCCGAAGAGGTTGGCCAGCGTCCGCTGGAACTCGGCGCTTTCGCGACCGGCGGGCGCCCCAACGGCGGCGAGCACGGCGGCGGCCTGCAGGTGCCGGGTCTCGCCGCTGTAGAGCGAGTCGACCAGATCCCCCCAACCGCTCATCGCAGCCACCGCTTTGATCCGCGGGTCGGCGGCGGCTCCCATCAGGGTCAGACCGCCGCCCAGGGAGAGACCGGTCATCCCGATCCGCTGCGGATCGGCCGGAGTCCGGGCGATGACCCAGTCGATGACCGATGAGATGTCCGCCACGTCCTTGGGCCCCGCAACATCGACCTCGCCTCCGGAGAGCCAGAAGCCGCGGACGGTGTAGGTGACCACGACGTAGCCGCTTGCGGCGAGTTTCCTGCCCTGGAGGACGTACTCGAGGTCGTTCTGCCCCCAACTGGCCGGCTGCACGATCACCGGGTATCGGCCGTGCGCGTCGGCGCCGGGTGTGCTGGGGGCGGGGGTGAACACGTTCGCCTTGAGGACGACACCGTCCTTCATCGGGATGTCGGCGAGGCGGAGGGAGGGCCCCGCCGTCGCTTGAGCTGCCGCGCGCGCCGGTCCCGGGGCCGCTGAGGTGGATGCCGCCTGTGCTGCGGGTGCCGCGGCGACTGTGCCGAGGAGGGCGAGTGCCGCGGCGACGGTGGCACTGGTCGTCCGGACCCTGGCGCGGTGTCCGCCGTGGTCTTGCGTTCGTCTCACTCATGCTCCATCTGGCTCGGACTGTTGTGCCACGGAGGCACTGCCCACGGCGCGGTGATCGGAGCGTAGAGGTGCGGAACAGCCGCGGGGGAGACGATGATCAGCCAAATTACCCACGGGTAAGGGTGGGGGGCCGACGCCCGACCAGGTGCGCAGCCGTCGACGCGCGGTACCTGAGACATGGAGTCAGCGCGGCTCCCCGTCGGAATCGGTGGATCGGCCCGCGGCTCTGTCGAGGCCGAGAACCAAGCTGAAATGAGGCGCCGGCGGCGGATGAGCGGTCCGGCGACGGACGAAACCTCACCTCGGCGTGGCGTGCCGTCCAACGGGTGATTATCGGCCTGCACTCACTCGAAGAGCCCATGGTGTAGCTCTAATGCGGCGCTCTCCGCTGGTGCGGAGGGGAAAAGAGGCTGACGGTGAATCAAGTCGCCCCTGCGATCCGGTGACCGATGAAGTGTCGGTCTTCGCAGACGCGGCGAAAGGAATGTGCCCCATGCGCTCTGCCCGCACTCTATTCGCGTCAGCCGCTACCACTGCGGTCCTCATGATCTCCGTTCCTGCCGCGTTTGCCGTGACCTCGGCCGATGACTGGGACAAGGACAGCGGCTCGTCTTCCAGCAGCGACAGCCAGGAGAAGTCTGAGAAGGGTGACTCCGAGAAGTCTGAGAAGGGCGACTCCGAGAAGTCCGAGAAGGGCGACTCCGAGAAGTCCGAGAAGGGCGACTCCGAGAAGTCTGAGAAGGGTGACTCCGAGAAGGGTGACTCCGAGAAGTCCGAGAAGGGCGACTCGGAGAAGTCTGAGAAGGGTGACTCCGAGAAGTCTGAGAAGGGTGATTACGACAAGTCCGAGAAGGGCGACCACGAGAAGTCCGACAAGGGCGACTACGGCAAGGGTGACCACGACAAGGGTGACCACGACAAGGGTGACAAGCCGAACGGTGGTGTCCACACCGGTGGTGGCGCTCTGGCCATGGTCGTGGCCGGGGACTGGGGGCAGGACAAGTCCGACAAGGACGACTCCGACAAGTCCGAGAAGGGCGACTCCGACAAGGGCGACAAGGACGACTCCGACAAGGGCGACAAGGGCGACAAGGACGACTCCGACAAGGGCGACAAGGGTGACCACGGGAAGGGTGACAAGCCGAACGGTGGTGTCCACAC
This sequence comes from Streptomyces sp. NPDC048479, assembly GCF_040651435.1. Lineage (NCBI taxonomy): Bacteria > Bacillati > Actinomycetota > Actinomycetes > Kitasatosporales > Streptomycetaceae > Streptomyces > Streptomyces sp. NPDC048479. Next base: position 41,370 of record NZ_JBEZKA010000014.1, on the reverse strand, counting down.
CGGTGGTGGCGCTCTGGCCATGGTCGTGGCCGGGGACTGGGGGCAGGACAAGTCCGACAAGGACGACTCCGACAAGGGCGACTCCGAGAAGGGCGACTCCGAGAAGGGCGACTACGACAAGGGCGACCACGACAAGGGCGACCACGGGTCCTGGAAGAAGGACAAGCCGAATGGTGGTGTCCACGCCGGTGGTGGCGCTCTGGCCATGTCCGGCAACAGCCTGGCTGCCGGCTCGGTGCTGATGCTCATTGGTCTCGGCGCAGGGGCGTACCGGCTGCGCCGGAGCGCCTCGGGTGCTGCGGCCTGATGGGGCCGAACCACTAGTAGTTCGCTGGCTGCCGCGGCCGCCGTCCCTCCCGGGCGGTGGCCGCGGCGATTGCCCTTTCCGCTCCCCGGACTATTCCGTCGCCCGCCCGCGCCTTACTGGCCCCCGTACGCGAAAGGCCCGCTCGCATGGCCGCCCTGCAGCCGCCCGGCACAGCCCCCGCCTCCCGTCCCTTCGGCCGCGCCCTGATGTGGCCCGCTGTGGCGGTTGGGCTGGGCTTCCTCCTTGTGTACAACTCCTTCACCAACCCGGCAGAAGTCGCTCCGCCGGCCCGCGCTGTGGCTTCGGCTCCCTCCAGGCCCGCCCCTGCCGCCCCTGCGGCCCCTGGTGCCGGTCTGGCGCTGCCCCGTTCCGCCCCGAAGCGGCTCTCGATCACGGAGATCGCCGTCGACGCGCCCTTCACGCCGCTGTCCGTCGGCTCTTCGGGACAGCTGAACGCGCCACCCGGAGACGACGACAATCTGGTCGGCTGGTTCCAGGAGGGCCCCACACCTGGCGAGCGCGGCACCTCAATCGTCGCAGGCCACGTCGACACCAAGACCGGCCCGGCCGTTTTTGTGGAGCTCGGCTCCCTCAAGGCGGGAAGCAAGGTCGACATCACCCGCGCAGACGACACCGTCGCCACGTTCAAGGTCGACTCCGTCGAAACCTTCAGCAAGGCGCACTTCCCCAATGAGCGGGTGTACGCCGACACCCCCTCCGCGCAGCTGCGTCTGATCACCTGCGGAGGCGAGTACGACAGGAAGGTGAAGGACTACACGGACAACGTGGTCGTGTTCGCCCATCTCGACTCCAGCAAACGCGCGTGAACCGCTGCCAGGAAAACCGAGACCTCAGCCGCACAGCACGCGCAGCGGCAGGATACTGGCGGTCGGGCATGGACCATCGACGGCGGGAGTTCTTGTGACAGCACTGCGTCGGCTGATCGTCCTGCGGCACGCCAAGTCAGCCCGGCCACCGGATATGGCGGACTTCGACCGACCGCTCACCGGGCGGGGCCGTAGGGACGCCTCCGCTGCCGGTCGCTGGCTGCGGGACGCCCGTTACACCCCGGACCTTGTGATCTGCTCCACCGCTGTCCGTGCCCGAGAGACCTGGGAACTGGCAGCCGAACACCTTGAAACCCAGCCACCCGTGCAGCACGAGGACCGCGTCTACGATGCGGACCTCCACACACTGCTCGCTGTCGTACGTGAAACACCCGCATCCGTAGACACGTTGCTGCTGGCCGGTCACAACCCTGGAGTCCAGGAGCTGGTGCTGTCACTGGCTGCGGAGGCGCTCGGCGACGCCCTGAAGCGTACCCGCGAGAAGTTCCCCACCAGCGCCATCGCCGTTCTCACCTGGCACGGCGACTGGTCCGAGCTCGCCCCCGGCGCGGCTCTGCTCACCGATATGGCGGTCCCTCGGGGGACTTGACCGGTACGGGGAGCCGCTCGGCACTCGGAGAGCAGGCGTCAGTCGTCCTTGCCGGCCTTGAGCTTGTGCCACACCGTGCTGAGCGCTTCGAGATCCTCCGTGTCGAGGAGGTCGGTGAAGACCGGAGCCAGGCAGGAGCGTCGCGTGGCGTCGGCCTCTTCGAAAAGCTGGTGGCCCTCCGGCGTCAGGGCCACTTCGACAGAGCGCGCGTCACGAGGGGACGGGGTGCGGGTGACAAGACCGCGGCTCTGGAGGGCGTCGATGACGCGGGACACCTGGCTGCGGCTGAGCATGGTGCTGTTGCCGAGCACGGAGGCCGGAACAGGATCCGGGTTCGAGGCGAGCCAGAGCATCACCTCGAACCAGGAGACCGGCAGGTCGTGGGCCTTGCTCAGGGCGCGGTCCACGCGTTCGGTCAGAACGGTTCCGGCCCAGACCAGTCCGTAGAAGGCGTGGTCGGCCACGGGCATCTCTGCCTGGGTGAGCTTCCTTTTTGCCATGGGCCCGATCCTACCTGTTGCGTGTGCACGCACAGAATTGTTATGGTGTGTGTACACGCACTGAATTGCTCAGTGTCCATGCACGAAAGGCACACCATGTCTTCCAAGGTTGTTCTGATCACCGGCACCTCCTCGGGCATCGGCCTGGCCGCCGCCGTCGCCGCCGCGCGGGCCGGCTGGCAGACCGTGGCCACCCTGCGCGACACCAGCCGCGCCGACGCGCTGCGCAAGGCGGCCGCGGACGCCGGGGTCGAGCTCGACATCCGGCAGCTCGACGTCACCGACGAGACCTCCGTCGCCGCCGCGATCGAGGGCGTCATCAGTGACCACGGCCGCCTCGACGCCGTGATCAACAATGCGGGTGCCGGGCACCTCGGCACGCTCGAGAACGAGACGGTTGCCGATGTGCGCAAGGTGATGGAGGTCAACTTCTTCGGAGTGCTCCATGTCTCCAAGGCGGCCCTGCCCCACCTTCGAGCCTCCGGTGGCCGTCTGATCACCGTCACCAGCGTCGGTGGGGTCATCGGGCAGCCGTTCAATGAGGCTTACTGCGCTGCGAAGTTCGCCGTCGAGGGCTACATGGAGAGCCTGGCGCCGGTGGCTGCCAAGCTCGGTGTGACCGTCTCCGTCGTCGAACCCGGCGCTGTGGCGACCGAGTTCGTCAGCAACATCGGTGTCGACCCGGAGGCCGCGATTGCCACGGCCGGTCCGTACACCGATGCGCTGCGGTCCTACGTGGAACGCACCGTCTCGCAGTTCCTCAGCGGCGCACAGACCCCGGCCGAGGCTGCCGAGTCGGTTCTGCAGGCGCTGACCGCGGACCGGCCCGCGTTCCGTATCCAGACGTCCGACTGGGCCCGCGCCTTCACCGGCACCAAGCTCAACGACCTGGACGGTTCGGCGGTGCTCGGCCTCACCGGCGGCTGGGTCGGCTGACCACGCGCGACGGACGCCGACCGCATGACGGCGTGGCTACCAGGTGTCGACGTACGGCCGCCGCGCCGCCCCGTCCGGCTCCGGCGACCAGGCGTCCAGCGCTGCCAGGATCCAGCGCCGCGAGTCCGCCGGGTCGATCACCGCGTCGATCTCCAGCGCGGCCGCCGCGTTGACCGCCTTGCCGTGCTCGTACAGCTCGGCGACGCGCGCATCGAAGGCCCGCTGCCGTTCCTCGGCATCCTCGATCGCGGCCAGCTCATTGCGGTAGCCGAGGCGTACCGCACCCTCCAGGCCCATGCCGCCGAGCTCGCCGCTCGGCCAGGCGGCGGTGGCCAGGGGAGCCCGTGTCGAGCCGCCCATCATGGCCATCGCGCCGAGTCCGTACGCCTTCCGCAGGATCAGGCAGACCAGCGGTACGCCGAGATGGGCGCCCGTCACAAAGAGCCGGGAGAAGTGGCGTACGGTCGCGGTCCGTTCCGCGTCAGGACCGACCATGAAACCGGGCGTATCGCAGAGTGAGACGACCGGTAGGCCGTGGGCGTCGCACAGCTGCAGGAAGCGGGCGGCTTTGTCGGCGGCGTCGCTGTCGATCGCGCCGCCCAGCTGCCCGGGGTTGTTGGCGATCAGGCCCATCGGACGGCCCTCGATCCGTACCAGTGCGGTGATCACGCCGGTCCCGAAACCGCGGCGCAGCTCCAGCACCGAGCCGGTGTCCGCGAGCCCCTGGACCGCCACCCGAATGTCGTACGCCCGGCGCCGGTTCTCGGGCACGGCGTGACGCAGCGCCCGCGGGTCGGCGGAGTCCCAACTGCCTTGCGGGCCCCCGAAGTACGAGAGGTACTGGCGCGCCACTCCCACCGCCTCCGCTTCGTCGGCGACCGCGATGTCCACCACGCCGTTCGGTACCTGGACGGAGAGCGGACCGACATCCTCGGGCCGGTGCACTCCGAGCCCGCCGCCCTCGATCATCGCCGGGCCACCCATGCCGATCGTCGCCTCGGGCGTCGCGATCACCACATCGCAGCAGCCGAGCAGCGCCGCGTTGCCCGCGAAACAGCGCCCGGACACGACCCCGACCAGCGGCACCAGACCGCTGAGCCGCCCCATCTGGTGAAACGTCATGAGATCGAGCCCTGCGACGGCCGTGGTGTCCGTATCGCCCGGCCGCCCGCCGCCGCCCTCCGCGAACAGCACCACAGGAAGCCGCCGCCGCTCGGCGAGCTGCAGCATCCGGTCGGTCTTGCGGTGGTTCTGGTGCCCCTGAGTGCCCGCGAGCACCGTGTAGTCGTACGACATCGCCACGCACGGCGTCCCGTCGACCCTCCCGGTGCCGGTGACCATGCCGTCGGCGGGTGTGGCGACGATCAGGTCCTCCAGCGAGCGGCGGCGCCGCTGGGCGGCGATGGCGAGTGCCCCGAACTCTGTGAAGCTGCCCGGGTCGCAGAGTGCGTCGATGTTCTCGCGGGCTGTGCGGCGGCCGATCCGATGCCGTTTGGCCACCGCGTCGGGACGGTTCTCGTCCAGGCCGATCGCATGGCGGCGCAGCGACTCGGCGAGATCCGGGCGTACGGAGCCGAGGTCGACGCCCTCCTCGACCGGCCCGTCATCGGCAGGCTCGCCACCGGCCGGATCGAGCAGTACCAGAGCCTGTCCCTCTGCCACCGTGTCGCCCACCGCCGTCGGCACGGACCGTACGGTCCCGGCCGCGCCCGCCCTGACCACGTGCTCCATCTTCATCGCCTCGAGGACGAGCAACTGCTGCCCGCTCCGCACCCTGTCTCCGGGCGCGACATCGACCGCCACGACGGTGCCGCTCATCGGTGCCCCGGCAGTGCCCCCATCGGGGGCCGCCGTACCCGGGAGGTCTGCGAGCCCTTCGAGGAAGCCGGTGTCCGTGCCGCCCGCGGCGAACTCCGGATCCGCAAGTACCACCCGGAGCAGCGGAATCCCGGTCCGTACGCCCTCGATCCCGAACTCGCCGAGCGCCCGCCCGGTCCGCTCGCACGCCGCCGCGAAACCGGCGCCCGCCGGCACCCGAGCGATCACTTTCGCAAGGAGAGGGTCGTACCGGGTGCCCGTCGTCAGCCCGGCACGGGTCGCCGTGTCCACCCGTACGCCGGGCCCCGTCGGTACCTCGAACCGGCTCACAGTCCCGGGCTCTTCCGCGTACACCCGGGCCTGCACGGCAAACCCGCGGGGCGGTGGAGACTCGGCGAGACCGAGCGACTCCAGCGTCTCGCCCTGGGCGAGACGCAGTTGCACGGAGACCAGATCCACGCCCGTCACCTCCTCGGTGACGGTGTGCTCCACCTGGAGCCGCGGATTGGCCTCGATGAAGTGGAACTCCTCACCGGCGAGGAGGAATTCGAAGGTCGTGAGCCCGGTGACGCCCGCCTCGCGCGCCATCCGCAGAGCGGCATCCAGCAGCCGGTCCCGCAGCTGCGGGGGCAGCGCGGGCGCCGGAGCGATCTCGATCAGCTTCTGGTGGCGGCGCTGGGCGCTGCAGTCCCGCTCCCACAGATGGGTCACCGCCCCGGTGGTGTCACCAAGGACCTGCACCTCGATATGGCGGGCGCCCTCCAGCAGCCGCTCGGCGTACAACTCGCCCCGTCCGAAGGACCGCAGAGCCTCCGACCGGCAGCGCTCCCAGGCATCCGCAAGATCGTCGACGGCATGCACGGCCCGCATCCCGCGCCCGCCGCCCCCGCCCACGGCCTTCACCATCACCGCCGCGCCGGGACCCAGCTCCGTGAGGAACTCCCGGGCCTCCTCCAGGCCGGTCGCCCCTCGCGTTCCCGCGAGCACCGGCACACCGACCCGCTCGGCGAGGACCCGTGCGCGCGCCTTGTCGCCGAAGAGTGCCAGCACCTCGGGCGATGGCCCGACAAAGCCGATCCCCGTCTCCGCGCAGCGCGCGGCGAAACCGGCGTCCTCGCTGAGGAATCCGTATCCGGGGTGCAGCAGGGCGCACCGCGCACGCCGCGCCGCAGCCAGCACCGCCCCGCCGTCCAGGTATGCGGCAGGCCCCGATCCGGGCAACGGCACTGCCTCGTCGGCCAGTTGGACATGCGGTGATCCCGCGTCGTCCTCGGCGTACACGGCCGCGGTCCGCATTCCGGCCTCAGCGGCGGCGCGCAGCACCCGTACGGCGATCTCCCCGCGATTGGCGACGAGTACGGCGGCAGAACCCATGAGTTCCTCCAGAGAAGGCGGCGCCGCCATGCTCATCGGCCGATTCCACCGGCGCAAGGTCCCCGACGTCCAAGATCAGACGGAGGGAGCCTGCGGAACGAGCCAGTCGTAGGCGGCCTGCGCCGTGAACTCGCTCTGTCCGCCCGCGAAGAGCAGCCCCGCGGACTGGAACGCCGGGTCGCCGGCCGTCGCCGGGACATAGGGGACAGCGATGCAGCGCATACCTGCGGCGTGCGCCGCCGCCGCACCCGGCGCCGCGTCCTCCAGCACCACACAGTCGGCAGGACCGGCACCGAGACGGCGCGCGGCCTCCAGGAAGACATCGGGCTCGGGCTTGCCCTGTGCGACCTCCTCGGCGGAGACGATCGTGGGGATGAACCCGTCGAGACCGGTGCCGGCGAGCACCGCCTCGATGGCGGCGCGGGACGAGCCGGACGCCACCGCCATCGGTACCCCCTCCGTGTGGAGCCGCTCCACGAACTTCCACATCTCCGGGAAGACATCCGTCGAAGCGCGCGCCAGCTCCAGATAGTGGCGGTTCTTCGCGGCCAGCAGTTCCTCGACCGGCACCTCGATCCCGTACTGCCCACGCAGGATCTCCAGCGTCTCCCGCGTCCCGATCCCGATGAACCGGGTGTGGTGCTCCCAGCTGAAGTCCGCCACGCCGTGCTGGGCCAGCAGTCGGCGCCCCGCCTCGTAGTAGTTCGGTTCGCTGTCCACCAGTGTGCCGTCGAGATCGAAGATGACAGAAGTGGTGCGCGAAGTGCTCATGCGCACCAGCATGCCAAGACTCGGTTCGACTGTGCCGAGCCGGTGCTCATCCTTGCCGAGCCGATGCTCAGCGCGACGTGCCGGCGGCCCGGCCCACCGACTCGACCAGCGGCAGCAGCCGGTGCGGCACGCGCTCGCGCAGTGCCATCTCGGTGCGCGTACGCACCACGCCCGGCAGCTGGATCAGCCGCTGGATGACGTCCTCGAGATGCCCGTTGTCCCGCGCGGCGACGCGCGTGAGCAGATCACCGCCGCCGGTGATCGAGAACGCCTCGATGATCTCGGGCACGGCCGCGAGCGCGTCGCCGACCTCGTCCAGATGCCCCTGCGTGACCTCGATATGGACGAAGGCGAGCACCGGATGCCCAAGGGCGGCGGGGGAGAGGTACGGACCCGTGCCGGTGATCACGCCGTCACGTTCCAGCCTGTCGATCCTGGCCTGCAGGGTGCCGCGCGCGATGCCGAGGATCCGGGCGTACTCACGCACGCTGGTGCGCGGCTGTTCGATCAGCAGCCGCAGGATGCGGGTGTCGAGTGTGTCCACCGTCATGCGCCCGTTGGCCTCCCTCCGGCCCGAGCTCCGCCCTGGACAGCGCCAATGGCCCAGTCTATCGCGATCGAGTTGAGCCACTGGGTGCGGTGAGACCTTCCTCTGCGGAGAGGGCGAGTCACTGCTCGCGCATGCCCCACGGTGAGCCGTACTCGGTCAGCAGGTCCAGGAAGGGTCGGGCGGGGAGGGCTTCGGGGCCGAGGACGCCGCTTCCGGTCCAGGTGCCGGCGGCGATGAGTTCCAGGGCCACGACGGGGTTTATGGCGGTCTGCCACACGACGGCCTGGCAGCCGTACTCACGCATGGACCACTGATTGTCGACCACGTGGTACAGGTAGACCTCGCGCGGGCGGCCGTCCTTGGTTCCCTTGACCCAGGTGCCCGCGCAGGTCTTGCCGTGCATGCGCTCCCCGAGGGCCGCCGGGTCCGGCAGACAGGCGGCGACCATGTCCCGCGGAGAGACCTGGACCGTGCCCGATCCGTCCGCCGCGGGCACCGGCACCGGATCGGTGCGGTCGAGGCCCAGCAGGTGCAGTGTCTGCAGCGTACGGATGAAGTCCTCGCCGAGGCCGTACTTGAAGGTGACGCGTCCCGCGTCCACCCAGCGTGGGACCAGCAGGACCTCCTCGTGCTCGACGTTGACGCACTCGACGGGGCCGATCCCCTCGGGGAAGTCGAAGACCTCGGGCTCGCTGAAGGGGGCGGTGGTGAACCAGCCGCGGTCGGCCTCGTAGACGACGGGCGCATTGAGGCATTCCTCGATGGTGGTCCAGATGCTGAACGAGGGCGCGAAGTCATAGCCGTCGACCGTGAGGTTCGCTCCGTCGCGGATGCCGATCTCCTCGATCTCGTCGAAGAGTTCCTCGGCGGCGTGGCGGGCGAAGACATCGGACAGTCCCGGCTCGACACCGATGCCGACCAGGGCGAGCAGTCCGGCCTTCTCCCAGTCCGCGGCCCGTTCGAACTGAGTGTCGCCGAGCTTGACGCCGGTCAGTTCGTAGGGGCGCTCCGGGTGCGGGCGGGACAGCGACATCGCCATGTCCAGGTAGTGCGCCCCGGCGGCCAGGGCCGCCTGGAACAGCGGCATCACGAAGCGGGGGTCGGTGGCATTGAGCAGGACGTCGCAGCGCTGCCGGTGCAGCAGTGAGGTGACGGCCGTCTCGTCGCTCGCGTCGATCCGTTCGGCGCTGAAGCGGCCGTCCGGTTCCAGGGCCGCGACCGCGGCCTGGGCGCGGGAGATGTCGTAGTCGGCAACGACCATGTGGTCGAAGAAGGACCGGCGGGCGGCGATCCGGGTAATGGCGGTGCCGACGCCGCCGGCTCCCACGAGAAGAACACGCATGGCCAAACTCCGTTTCCCGGACACGGTGTGCAGGCGCCGATTGTGGGGCGCGCCGCTTGTCGGATCCGATCCAACGCGCCCGCCGCTTTTAACGTCAACCCTGTTGGCATAAGCTGGGTCGGGTCAGGGTGATGGTGGTGGAGGGAGCGTGCCGTGCCCAAGCCTGTGGTGCCGGAGGAGGCCCGGAGGCGGCGGCGTCCCACGAAGAACGGGGCGGTGCTGTCGGAGCAGCTGATCGTGGAGACGGCGCTGCGCATGCTGCGGGAGCACGGGAGCGCGGGCCTGACCGTCCGCCGCCTCGGCACCGCCCTGGGGGCGGACCCCAGCACGCTGTACCGGTACTTCAGCGGCATCGACGACCTGACGCTGGCCATCGGGAACATGCTGATCGGCCGTGCCCTGGCGTGCTGGGAGGGCACCGGCGACTGGCGCGCCGACCTACGGGAGCTGGGGCTGCGCATCCATGCCGCGTATCTCGAGCATCCGCAGGCGGCAGTGCTGACCGCCAGCCGCGTGACGGGCAAGGGTTACGAAGTGGCGGCTGACGAGACGATCCTGGGGCTGCTGCGCACAGCCGGCTTCCCGGACGCCGAGTCGGTCCGGATCTATCACGCGTTCATCGATCAGAGCCTGGCGTTCGCCGCGCTGGACGCGGCCTCGCTGGCGCTGCCGACGGCGGCACGCGCGGCGGACGAGGAGGTCTGGCAGGCCACGTACGCCCGGCTGCCCGCCGCGACTCATCCGCACATCGCAGCGACGGCGCATCTGCTGGTCGCCCGGATGAACCACAGTGCGTATCCCACCGCGCTGGAGATGCTGCTGGACAGCGCATCAACTCGGCTTCGCGAAGAACAGCGCGGGGACGGCGGCGGGAGCGGGAGCGGCTGAGCCTGCTCGGCTCTTCGCCTTCGCCGACCGCCGTATCGTCCAAGTGCTCACCTTGGATGCACAAAGGGTAGTTGGCCGCGGAGCCGGTTCACGGTGCCTTCGGCGGGTCACGGGCCGCCCTGGGGAGAGCGCTCGTCCCCGTTGACTGAGCGGTCGCGCTCGAGGACCCAGACAGCCACCTGGGCACGGGAGGTGAAGCCGAGTTTGCTCAGTATGTGCTCGATATGGCCCTCCGCCGTGCGCTGGGCGATCACCAGCGTGGCCGCGATCTCCTTGTTGCTCAGCCCCTGCGCGACCAGATGGGCGATCTCGGTCTCCCGACGGGTGAGCGGTGACGGCCGCTCATCCTCTCCGCTCGGTTCCGCCGCCGGGTGTTCCTCGAGCGCGTAGCCGAGTGCTTCGGCGTAGGAGAGCTGGGAACCCTTCCTGACGGCAGCACGGAAGGCCGTGGCACCAAGGGCCCGGCTGGTGCGCGACGCGCATTCGTCGTGGTATTTGACGAGGTGTCCGTACCCGGACAGCGGCGCGCCGATCGCCTGCCAGACGGTCTGCAGGACGCCCAGGAGCCGGGCGGCGCGCTCGTACTGCTCCTCCGTGGCGGCGATCCAGGCCAGCACCTCAAGGTTGACGCCGACCCCCAGCGGATCGTCGAGCGAACGGTTGAAGACCAGGCTCGCCTTCTCGAGCTCGGCGGCGCGACGGGCGTCGCCCTGGCGCCAGACCTCGATTCCGAGCGCCATCGTCGTGTAGGCCCTGTGCCAGCCCTCTCCGTACGTGTCGCACACCCTCAGCGACTCCTCTCCGAAGGCGATGGCGCGCGGCGAGTCACCGAGGAACGAGTGGACGAGGGAGAGCCGGATCAGCGCCAGCGCGAGTCCCACGGGGTCGTTGACGGCCTGGTGCCGGGCCACCGCGTCCTCGTAGAGCCCGATCGCGGATTCGGCGTCTCCCCGATACATGGCGATCATGCCGGAGTACAGCGCGGTGTAGGCGACTACGGAGTCGTCCGCGAGCCGTTTCCCGAGCTTCCCGCTCTCCTCGAGCATGGCCGCCGCGGCGGCGGTCTCCGACTGGATGACGGCCAGCCAGCTGTTGGTCCACAGCGCTCGGGCGCGGACCTGGTTCGGTTCGGTGCAGACGGCGAGCCCCTCGTCCAGCCAGCGCCGTCCCTCGCCGAGGTAGTAGCTGGTGATCCAGTGGTAGAGCAGGTCCGAGGCCATGCTCAGGCCGGTCTCGGCCTCCCCGGATTCGGCGAAGCTGTACTCCAGGGCAGTGCGCAGGTTGGTGTGCTCCAGGTGGAGCCGTGCGAACCAGGCCACTTGGGACGGGCCGAACAACTCGGCACGCGCTTCGGCCGCCAGCCGCCGGTAGTAGTCACGGTGGCGCCGTTGCAAGGGTGCCGTATGCCCAGCTGCGACGAGCTGTTCCCGGCCGTACTGCCGCAGTGTGTCCAGCAGTCGGTAGCGCACCGTCGAATGGGGCTCCTCCCTGAGAAGGACCGACTTGTCGACAAGCCCGGTCACCACATCGAGGATCTCTTCACGGCTGATGCTGTCGCCGGAGCAGACCTCCTCGGCCGCCTCCAGATCGAAGCCGCCGGTGAACACGGAGGCGCGAGCCCAGAGCAGCCGCTCTTGACCGGTGCACAGAACGTAACTCCAGTCGATCAGCGCGCGCAGTGTCTGGTGGCGCGGGAGCACCGCCCGCGAACCGGCGGTCAGCAGCTGGAACCGGTCGTCCAGCCGCTCCAGCAACTGCTGTACGGACAGGGCCCGCAGCCGGACGACGGCAAGCTCGATTCCCAGAGGGATGCCGTCCAGCTGCCGGCAAATCCGTTCCACTGCTTCACGGTTGGCCTCGGTGACGGAGAACCCGGGCAGGACGGCGCCCGCCCTCTCGGTGAACAGCCGTACGGCGTCGCACCGGGCCAGCGACTTGAGGGACAGCCGGGGTTTCCCGGTGCTCGGCAGGCCCAGCGTCGGCACGGCCAGGGTGTGCTCGTAAGGGAGGCCCAACACCTGCCGACTGGTGGCCAGGATCTTCAGATCGGGGGCGGAGCGAAGCAGAGAATCGGCCAGCACGGCGCACTGCGGCAGCAGATGCTCGCAGTTGTCCAGGATCACCAGTGTGCGCTTGTCCCGGAGGTGTTCGGTGAGGATGTCCAGTGGCCCGCGGGAGGAATGGTCACGGATCTCCAGCGCTTCGGCGACGGTCTGGGCGAGCAGCTCGGAATTCTCCAGGCCCGCGAGTTCGATGAGCCACACACCGTCCGGAAACGCCGACCGGACCTCGGCTGCGACATGTGACGCCAGCCGCGTCTTGCCGACTCCCCCCACACCCGTGAGCGTCACCAGACGCGATCCGGACAGCCTGTTGCGGACCTCGGCCACCTCGTGCCGACGTCCCACGAAGCTCGTCACCTCGGCAGGCAGCCAACCCTCCTGCCGACGTGTCGAGACGCTTGGTGCCACGACAGTCATCGATTCCTCGGATCGGTCCGATCCACGGAGCCACAGGCCGTTCGTGAACCGGGCCGACGCCGTCCAGCCTAATCCTCTGCGGCTCCGACGGTCCCCGGGCGGCGGCTCCGGACGCCCCCGCCCGGCTGAAAGGCCGGAGGGGAAATCCGGTCCTCCCGCCGCAGGTGCAACCATGGTGTTATGTCCGCCCACGGCGCCAATGGCACCGGTCCCCACCTACGGCGGGGCGCTTCCTTCGGCGACGAGTCCTCCCTGATCGGCCGCCGACAGCAGCTCGCCGAGGCCAAAAAGATGCTGCGGCATTCCCGCCTGGTGACCCTCACGGGTGTGGGTGGCGTGGGCAAGACCAAGCTGGCAACGGGAGTTGCCGACGAGGTGCGAAGGGCGTTCCCGGACGGTGATTGGCTGGTCGAGCTCGGCGCGCTGGAGGACGAAGGGCTGCTGGCGCAGACTGTCGCGACGGGGATCGGCCTGCGGGACCAGTCGGCCCGGCACCCGTCGGACCTGCTCTGCGACCGCCTTCGTGACACGCGTTCCCTGTTGGTCCTGGACAACTGCGAGCACATCCTGGACAGCTGCGCGGCGCTCACCGACCGCCTGCTGCGCGCGGCTCCCCGGCTGCGCGTGCTGGCCACCAGCCGCCAGCCCCTGGGGGTGTACGGCGAGTCCGTCCTCTCGGTGCCCGCACTGGCCGTGCCGGAACCCCATCGAACGCTCCGCCCCGAGGCAGCCGCTCACTATGCAGCGGTCAGGCTGTTCCAGCGGCGGGCGGCGGAGGCGTCGCCGGAGTTCACCCTCGGCCCCGAAAACCTGGAGACGGTCGTCCGGCTCTGCCGGCATCTGGACGGCATCCCGCTCGCCATCGAACTGGCCGCGGCGCAGCTCAGGACGTTCACGCCCCAAGAGATCCTCCGGCTGCTGGACGAGCGCCTCGAACTGTCCCCGGACAACACCACGGCGGACCTGCCCCGCCACGAGACCCTGCGCGCCTCGATCGACTGGAGCTTCGATCTGTGTTCCCCCGGTGAGCAGCGGGTGTGGGCACGCACATCGGTCTTCGCCGGGAGCTGCGGGCTGGACGCGGTCGAAGCGGTCTGCTCCGGTGACGGCATACCCGAGGAGAGCATCCTCGACCTGGTGGCCGGGCTGGTCGACAAGTCGGTTCTGATCCGGGAGGAGCAGGGTGCCCAGGTGCGCTACCGCCTGCTGGAAACGATTCGGCAGTACGGCGCGGAGCGCCTGGCCGAGGCCGGGCAGAAGCCGGCCCTGCAACAACGCCACCGGGACTGGTACCACCAGCTGGTGGACCGCGCGGAGGCGGAGTGGCTGAGCCCGCGACAGGAGACCTGGCTCGCCCGGCTGCAGAGTGAGCACGCCAACCTCCGCACCGCCCTGGAGTTCTGCCTCAGCGAGCCCGGTCAGGTGCAGGAGGGGCTGGATATCGCCGCCTCGCTGTGGTTCCACTGGCTGTGCAGCGGATTCCTCAGCGAGGGCCGCCACTGGCTGGGCAGGGCACTGGCGCTCGCACCCCAGGACACGGTGGCCCGCGGCAAGGCGCTGTGGGTGGACGGCTGGCTGTCGGTGCTCCGTGGCGACACGTCCTCCGCGCTGCCGCAGCTGGAGGAGTGCCGGGCCCTAGCGCTCCGGCTTCGCGATACAACCACCCTCGTCCATGCCGAGCAGTTCCTGGGCGGCTGCGCGCTCTACGAAGGCGACTTCCGCCAGGCGATCGGCCTTCTGGAGAAAGCCGTGGAAGGCCACCGCGCGGCCGGTGATCGCAACGGCTTGATGACCGCCCTGTATCAGCTCACCGTGGCATGTGCCATGTCCGGCGATCCTCGTGCCGCGGATGTCGGGAAGGAGTGCCTGGACCTGTGCGATGAGGCACAGGCGCCCTGGTCCCGCTCCTACGCCCTGTGGGCGCTCGGCCTCTACCGCTGGCGCCAGGGTGAGCCACGCCATGCGGCAGAACTCCTGCGCGACGCCCTGAAGACCCGCCGGGTCGTAGGGGACGGATGGGGAATCGCCCTCTGCCTGGAGGCGCTGGCCTGGGCCGCCGCCTCAGCCGGCGAGGCGGAAGACGGTGCCCGGCTGCTGGGCGCGGCGGAGGTCGTGGGGCGTTCCGTAGGGATCGCGCAATCGGGGTTCCAGTACCTGGCCGCGGGACACGAGAGGACCGAAATCCGTCTACGCGCCGAGCTCGGCGAGCGCAGATACACCGCGGCAGTACGGCGCGGAGCGAGGATGGGACGCGACAGGGCGGCGGAATGGGCCCTGTACGGCTCCTCGGCCCCGGCTTCGTGGCCCCCTCGGGAGGTGGCGGCCGGCCAGTGAAGAGGCGCCGGCCGGTCAGTGAAGGGGGCGGGTGAAGCGGGATCCGCAGTAGCGCCGCACGCGGAGCGTTTGCGCCCTCACCCAACGATGCCCACCAGGCCCACTTCGGGCGGCTCAGGTATCGATACGGGGATTTATCCCCTCCCGACATGCTGGTCGTCGGCACATGATGGTCGCGTCATACGAGATCCGCCCCGGTCGGGCGGAGAATCGAAGGTCCGAGCAATGTGCCAGCACCAGCCACCGTGCCCATCCTCAACCGCGTCCGACCATGACGCTGCCCGCCTCGTGGCCTACCACCCTGAGCAGGGTTGGGGCCTCCTCTGCAACGGTGTGACGGTGTTCGAGGACATGGGTGAGCTCCTGCCCGACGTCAGGTCCGCTCCCACGGCTCAGGCCCTGGAGGTCGGGGCGGCATGAAACCGTTCACGGCGCCCATGCCTGAGTTTGCGGCTGGTCCGACACAGCAGGCCGGGCTCGGCGTTCCTCCGGACGAGAGCCCCGGTAGAAGGTCCTGGCTCCTGCCACCCGAACCGTCCTCGGTGCGAGAAGCGCGGCGAATCGTCCGCACCCAGCTGGCTCAATGGGCGCTCCACGAGCAGATCGACGACACGGAGCTGCTCGTCAGTGAACTGGTCACCAACGCCCTGTGCCATGCGTGGGGGCCGGTCCGGCTCACCTTCTGCCGGCCTTCCCGGCACCGCGGGATACGTTGCGAGATCGAGGACGCGAACCCATCCGGACCCCTGAGGCGCCAGGCCCGCGAGCACGAGGAGGAGGGGCGCGGGCTGTACATGCTGACCCTGCTGTCCCGTTCCTGGGGCAGCGACCGGACAAGCGCCGGGAAGGTGGTGTGGTTCGAGCTGCATACCCGCGTCGGCTCCGGATAGGGGGCCGCGCCCTACGGCGGAAGGAGGGACCTGTCGACGACACAAAGAGAAGCAAACAGCCCGATAGTCATCGAAATGGGCCCAGGGGTCCGGGAGACGAGTTCCGTCGCAGCCTTGCACCCCTGGGCCTCACGATCGCTCGCCCCGAGCGGCCGACTGGCCTTCTGCCTTCTACCCGCGGAGGCTGAGCGCGGCTGCTCGATCAGCAGCCGCAGGATGCGGGTGTCGAGTGTGTTCACCGTCACGGTCCGTTGGCCTTCCTCTGGCCCGCGCTTCCCGGCCTGGACTGTGCCAATGGCTCAGTCCATCACGATCGAGTTGAGCCACCGCGTGCGGTGATGCTTTCCTCTGCGGAGAGATGGCGCTGCGCAGCGCCGGAACGGCGACGGAGCCGGACCGGACCCGCGGCGCCTTTGCCATATCTGAAGAGGGCGTGTGAACAGCAAGGGGGGCGGGGCGACCGTCATGAAGAGCATGACCGGCCTGCAGCGGATGTTTGTGGCCCCCGATCCGGGGCGCGTGCGAGTGCGCGTCTCGACGCGAGCGGTGCTCGGCGTCGCCCTCGCCGTCGCCGCAGCCGAGCTGGCCGGGCTCTCCCTGATCGCCTCGATCACCGGCGGACTCGCCGCGCTCCTCGCGCTCTTCACGCTCGGCGACCCGACCGTGCGCCGCCAGGCCGTCACCACCGCCCTGCTGCCCGCCGCCGGCTTCCCCATCCTCGCGCTCGCGACCGCTCTGCACGAGCTGCCGCTGCTGCGCGCCACCGCCTGGCTCAGCGTGGTCTTCTGCGGCGTCTACGCCAGGCGCTGGGGCCCGCGCGGGCAGGCACTGGGCATCTTCGCGTTCATGATGTTCTTCGTCACCCAGTTCCTGCACGCGGTACCGGCGCAGCTGCCGGAGCTGTACGGGGCGGTGGCGCTGGCCCTGACCGCCTCCTCGGCCGTCCGCTTCGGCCTGTGGTGCATCGAGCGGCGTACGCCGCCGCCCGCCGCGCCCGCGCCGCTCCCCGGCCGCGGGCTCGCCCGCCCCACCACCCGGCAGGCTTTCCAGGCGACCTTCGCCTGCGGCGTCGCGCTCGCCGCAGGGCTGCTGATCTCCCCGGACCGCTGGTACTGGGCCGTCGGCACCGCCTGGTGGATCTTCGTCAACACCGCGTCGCGCGGCGAGACCCTGGTCCGTGGCTTCCGCCGCGTCGTCGGCACCGTCACCGGTATCGCCGCGGGACTGCTGATCGCGGTCCCGGTCGGCGGCGCGCCGGCACCGACGGCCGCCCTGGTCGCGGTCTGCGTCTTCGGCATCTTCTACACGGCCACGCCCTCGTACAGCTGGATGATGTTCTTCGTCACCGTCATGGCCGGTCTGCTGTACGGGCTGCTGGGCGTCCTGCACCCGGGGCTGCTGCTCCTGCGCTTCGAGGAGACGGCGGTCGGCGCGCTCGGTGCGGCCCTCGGTGTCGCGTTGATTCTGCCCGTCACCACCCATACCGCGACCGACGCGTGGATCCGGCGCGCACTGCACTGCGTCCACGGCTGCACCACCGCGGCCGCGCGCCGACTGGCCGGGGAGGAGGAGGCCGATCCGGCGCCGCTCGCCGCCGAACTGGAGCTGCTGCTCGGCCGGGTACGGCTCTCGCTCGCCCCGCTCGTCCATCCGCTCAGCCCGCTGCGCGCCCGCAAAGCGCGCGCCCGCCAGGTGATCGCGCTGCTCGACGACTGCGCCCGCGAAGTCCGCGGCCTCGCCACCGTCGCCGCCGACCCGGACGCCTCCCACGACGCCCGGCTGGCCGCCGCTTGCCGGCGCGTCGAGGCCGCCGTACACGCGCTGGTGCCGCCTGCCACCCGGCAGACGAAGGCCTCCGTCGACTCCGTGCGGGCGCCGCAGCACCACCCAGGGGCCGAGGCCGCCCTCACCCATCTGCACGGGCTGGAGCGGGCGCTCGCGGAGCTCGACGCGCCCCTGCGCACCTCTCCCCGCGCCCCCCTCGTACCTGCCTGACCTGCCACAACGACACAAGCCGCGGAATGAGGCACATTCACCTGGCACACACAGGGTGGATCAGTCTGTTCAAGGGGTAACCAGAGCGGCATCCACGTACGTCCCCTCCAGGACCGGGGGTACGCGCCATGCGGAAGTCTCTGCTCAGAGCCCTGCGCCGGACCGGTGCACGGGTGTCAGCGCACGAATCGGCGGACGCTCCGGCGCCGGAAGTCCGCTGCCCCATGGGCCACTCCGAGCAGCCGGCGGGCGGCCCGCCCGCCACCCGCGGTGAGCTGGTCGAAGAGGCCGAGGAGTTCATCCGGCTCCATCACCGCGAGGAGCCGTCGGCCGGTGACCCGGCGGGCCGGATCGCCGCCGTACGCGCGGAGATCGAGGCGACCGGCACCTACCGCCACACCCCGGCCGAACTCGTCTACGGCGCACGCGTCGCCTGGCGCAACAGCAACCGCTGCATCGGCCGGCTCTACTGGCGCTCCCTGCGTATACGCGACCGCCGGCACATCGACGACGCCGACTCCGTGGCGCGCGAGGCGGCCGACCATCTGCGCGAAGCCAACAACGGCGGCCGGATCCGCCCGCTCATCACCGTCTTCGCCCCGGACGCGCCGGACCGCCCAGGACCGCGGATCTGGAACGAGCAGCTCGTACGGTACGCGGGCTACGCCGGCGACTACCGGCCCGCCGTCGGCGACCCGCGCAACGCCGGGATCACCGAGCTCGCCCTCAGGCTCGGCTGGCCGGGCGGCCCGGGCACACACTTCGATCTCCTGCCACTGGTGATCGAGGACGGGGACGGCAAACCGCGCTGGTTCGAGCTGCCGCGCGACGCCGTACTCGAAGTCGAGCTGCACCACCCGGAGCAGAGCTGGTACGCGGGCCTCGGCCTGCGCTGGCACGCCGTACCCGCGATCGCGAACATGTGCCTGGAGATCGGCGGGATCTGCTACCCCGCCGCTCCCTTCAACGGCTGGTACATGGGCACCGAGATCGGCGCCCGCAACCTCGCGGACACCGACCGCTACGACCTGCTGCCGCGTATCGCCGAGCAGTTGGGCCTGGACACGACGAACGACCGCTCGCTCTGGAAGGACCGCGCACTGGTCGAGCTGAACCGCGCGGTCCTGCACTCCTTCGACCTCGCGGGAGTCACGGTCAGCGACCACCACACCGAGTCGCGCCGCTTCCTCACACACCTGGACCGGGAGCAGAGCCGGGGCCGTGTTGTGGGCGCGGACTGGTCGTGGATCGTGCCGCCGATCTCGGGCTCCGCCACACCCGTCTTCCACCGGACGTATGACACGACCCAATGGCGTCCCGCCTATGTCCACCACCCGGAGGCGACCGCGCGCGCCCGCGGCGAAGGAGACGCGTAGCCGGAGTTGGTCTAGACCGCCTGCTACCGTCGGCCGGGCAGCAGGCGAATCAGTGGCGGAGAGGGGAATGCTGTGGGCGACAAGAGCGCCGGACGGGCTTTCATCGGGTCGTTCACCTCGGCCGGAGGCCGCGGGATCATCACGGCCGCCGTGGACGGGGAGACCGGGGCCCTGACGGAGACGGGGGCGAGCGACGCCGTCGCGGACCCGTCGTATCTCGCGCTCACGTCCGGCGGCACGGTCCTCTACGCCGTCTCCGAGACTGCGGAGGGCGCGGTGGGGGCTTTCGAGGCGGACGGGCCGTCGCCGCGGCCGATCGGCGCGCGCGTGCCGGTGTGCGGCGCGGGACCCACGCATCTCGCGATCGCCTCGGGCCATCTGGTGACCGCCAACTACGGTTCCGGCAGCGTCAGCGTGCTCCCGGTCGGGTCCGACGGCGAACCGGTCGCCGCCAGCGGCGTACTGCAGCACGAAGGCTCAGGGCCGCACCCCGACCGGCAACGCGGCCCGCACGCGCACCAGGTACTGCCCGATCCGACCGGGCGCTGGGTGCTCAGCGTCGACCTCGGCACGGACTCCGTACGGATTTGCGTGCTGGACCCCGAGTCGGGCGAGCTGACGAAGCGCGGCGAGACAGCCCTGCGCCCCGGAACCGGACCGCGCCATCTCGCCTTCCACCCCGCCGGCGGCCACGCCTATGTGCTGAACGAGCTCGAGCCGACCCTCACCGTCTGCCGCTGGGACGCGGACTCTGGCGTCCTCGAACCGCTCGGCGAGACACCGGTGCTGCCGGACGGCGCGGCCGGGCCCAGCTACCCGTCCGCGGTGGTTGTCTCGCACGACGGCCGCCATGTCTGGGCGGCCAACCGCGGCCATGACAGCATCGCCGTCCTCGCGCTCGACGAGACGCACGAGAAGGCGGAGCTGATCACGACGGTGCCGTGCGGCGGGCACTGGCCGCGCGACCTGGCCCTGGACCCCACAGGACGCAGGCTGTACGCCGCCAATGAGCGCTCCGGAGACGTCACCTGGTTCGACATCGACCGGACGGGCGTTCCGCGCAGGTCGGGCTCCCTCGACGTCCCCGCCGCCTCCTGCGTGATCTTCGCCTGACCGTCGCCGGGGTGTTGCGCAGGGCCCGCACCGTTCGCGTGGTGCGGGCCCTTCTGCGTACGTACGGCGGAGCCGTCAGAAACTCGGCGAGCCCTGAGGCTGCGGCGCGATGCCCAACGCGGTCGCGTACTGCGACAGCACCAGCTTTCCGATCGCCGGGTAGGCCCCGAGCGCCTCGGAGGCGGCGCAGCCCGCCTCCTTCACGGCCGAGTCGAGCAGGCCCACGGGCAGCTCCGGGCCCACGAGGTACGGCGCCAGGGCGAGCTGCACCGAGCCGGAGCCGCGCAGCTGCTCGGCGATCGCGCCGACCGCGCCCTCGTGGTCGAGCGCGGCGGCCATCACCGGCACCGCGAGACGCGCGGCCAGCAGCATGCCGGTGATCCCGGCGGCCTGGACGGCCTCCTCGCCGCCGACCGTGGCCAGGATGATGCCGTCGGCCGCCGTGGCCACGGTGAACAGCCGGGCACGGTCGGCACGCGCCAGACCGGCCTCCGAGAGCCGGACGTGCAGGGCTTCGGCGAGCAGCGGGTGCGGGCCGAGGACATCGGTCAGCTCGGCGCTCGCGCGGCTGTCCATGACGGCCTGGCGGATCCGGCGCATCAGGACGTTGTCCGGGCCGGCGAGAAGGGGCACCACAACGGCGGCGGGGCCCTCGGGCGCGGCCACTTCACGGCCGGCGGCCTGCGCGATCTCGTACCGCTCGGTGCGCCGGGCGGCGGTGTGCGCGAGGACGCCTTCGAGCGTGGGGTACTCGGCGTTGTCCCCGTCGAGATAACCGATGCCGACCTCGAGGCCCGGCAGCTCGGAGCGAGCGATGCTTATGACCTCTTCGGCCAGGCTGCGCGTGGCGGGCGCGGGAGCGCCGGGCACGGCGAGCACGAGCGCGGGCGCGCCCTCAGGAGCCGCTACGGGCTCCGGGCGGCGGTGCCGCCCGGTCTGTCGGGGTCGCGGCATTCGTACAGGCAGGCCGGATGCAGGCCCAGTGGGGGAGCTCATGGCGCCGCATGCTACTGGTTTTGGGGGCGCGACTGTTCGGGGAGGGGGCGGTCAAGCGTCATCTGTCCGCATTTATCCGATGAATGGTGTACGCCTCAGCTGTCCTGCTCTGTCGGTACGTGCAACAGAGTCGGATGGCGCGGCAGCCGCAGCGAATCGGTGGCGAGCGCGGACGCGATGAGCAACGAGCCGGTGAGCGGATCGCCGGCCGCGGACACCGTCCGTGCGTACGGCAGTTGTCCGGCAAGCTCCGCCCTCAGCGGTACGAGAAGAGGGGCACCCATCCTGAACAGCCCACCGGTGAGGGCGACTTCGCATCCCTCGGGCACATCGGTGGCCGACGGGCAGACAGCCGCGGCCGACTCGGCGATATGCCGGGCGGCCGCCGCGAGGATGTCCGCCGACACCTCGTCGCCGTCCGCAGCGCACCGGCCGACCTCCGGCGCAAAGGAGGCCAGCACCGCGGGACGGTCGGAGCGCGGGTACAGCAAACCCGGCAGCTCCTGCGCCGGACCGAACACCG
Organism: Streptomyces sp. NPDC048479; assembly: GCF_040651435.1. NCBI lineage: Bacteria > Bacillati > Actinomycetota > Actinomycetes > Kitasatosporales > Streptomycetaceae > Streptomyces > Streptomyces sp. NPDC048479. The sequence continues at coordinate 19,740 of NZ_JBEZKA010000014.1, read as the reverse complement.
ACTCCATCCTGGCCAGCAGGGCTGCGGAACCGCCACGCCGTCCGTCGTGGGCGCGCAGCGCGGCCTCCAGCCCGGCCCGGCCGATCCACGCGCCGCCGCCGCAGTCGCCCAGCAGATGACCCCAGCCGTCGGCCCGGCGCCAGTCGGACAGGTCGGTGCCCAGCGCGATCAGGCCCGTGCCCGCCGCGACGACCGCCCCGGGCCGCTGGCCGAGCGCACCGGCGTAGGCCGTGACCGCGTCGGCCGCGAGCGCCAGGCGCCGTACACCCAACGACTCGGCCAGTGCCGCGGGGAGCTCGGCGCGCAGCCGGTCGCCGAGCGTCGCCATCCCGGCGGCGCCGATCGCGACCGCGGACACGGTGCCGCCCCCCGCCCGGTCGAGCAGGGTGCGCGCCATCGGCAGCAACTGCTCCAGCAGATGCTCCGCGTCGATGCCCGCGGCACCGGTGCGCACCGGCTCGCGCGACACCTCGGTCTCGGCCTTCTCCGGGTTCCCGGCTTCGGCCAGCGCGACACGCAGCCCGGAACCCCCGGAGTCGACTCCGAGTACCCGGCTCACGCTCACGGAAGCTGCCAGTCCACCGGCTGCGCCCCCTGGCGTTGAAGGAGCTCATTGGTCCGGCTGAACGGACGCGAGCCGAAGAAGCCGCGGTCCGCGGACATCGGGGAGGGATGCGAGGACTCGATCGCCGGAAGGTCGCCGAGCAGCGGACGCAGATTGCGGGCGTCACGCCCCCACAGCACGGACACCAGGGGCTTGCCGCGTGCGGCAAGGGCCTGGATGGCCTGCTCGGTCACTTCCTCCCAGCCCTTGCCGCGGTGTGCGGCGGGCTTGCGGGGCGCGGTGGTGAGCGCCCGGTTCAGCAGCAGCACCCCCTGCCGGGTCCAGGGTGTGAGATCCCCGTTGGTGGGACGGGGGTGCCCCAGGTCCGCGTGCATTTCCCGGAAGATGTTGTCCAGGCTGCCGGGCACCGGCCGCACCTCGGGTGCCACCGAGAAGCTCAAGCCCACGGCATGCCCGGGGGTGGGGTACGGATCCTGACCCACGATCAGGACACGCACCTCGTCGAAGGGCTGCTGGAAGGCGCGCAGCACATTCGGTCCGGCCGGCAAGTAGGTGCGCCCCGCGGCGATCTCCGCGCGCAGGAAGTCGCCCATCGCGGCGACGCGTTCAGCCACTGGAGCGAGCGCATCGGCCCACCCGGGCTCGACGATTTCTTTCAACGGTCGTGCTGCCACGGGGCGTCACTCTACTGGTGCGGCGACGGTGCGTTTCACGCCATGGCCGCCGCCCGCACACAGAGCACATCCGGCAGATGGGAGGCGAGCAGCTGCCAGCTGTCGCCGTCGTCCGCGCTCGCGTACACCTCGCCGTTGCGATTGCCGAAGTAGACACCCGCCGGATCCGCGTCGTCCGTGCACAGCGCGTCCCGCAGCACCGTCCCGAAGTGGTCCCCTTCGGGCAGCCCGGCCGACAGTGCCTCCCAGCTGCTGCCCGCGTCGTTCGTACGGTAGACGCGGCAGCGACGCCCGGCAGGCACCCGGTCCGCGTCCGCCGTGATCGGGAAGACATAGGCGGTGTCGGGACGGTGCGGATGCGCGGCGACCGCGAAACCGAAGTCGGACGGCAGACCCGCGCCGATGTCTGTCCACTTGGCACCCGCGTTGTCGCTGCGGTACACGCCCCAGTGATTCTGCAGATACAGGCGGTCCAGATCGCCGGCGTCCTGCGCGATCTTGTGGACGCACTGCCCGAACTCCGGATTGGGGTCGGGCAGGAAGACCGCCGACACTCCCTGGTTGGACGGCGCCCAGCTGGCCCCGCCGTCCTTGGAGCGGAACACCCCGGCCGTCGACACGGCGACCGTCACGGCCTCCGGGTCACGGCGGTCCGTGACCACTGTGTGCACCGCTTCACCGCCGCCGCCCGGCACCCACTGCGAGCGGGTCGGGTGCTCCCACAGGGGCCGTACGAGCTCGAAGGTCTCGCCGGCGTCGTCCGAGCGGAACAGTGCGGCGGGCTCCGTGCCCGCGTACACCACGTCAGGCGTGGCGGGACCGGCCGGATGCAGCTGCCAGACCCGTTCCAGGGACGCTCCGGTGTCCTTGGGGAACTTCACCGCCGGCTTCGTCGGCTCGATCCACGTCTTGCCGAGGTCGTCCGAGTGGAACACCGAAGGGCCCCAGTGCGCGCTGTCGCCGCCGACCAGCAGCCGGGGCACGGATCGGCGCGTATCGATCCCGATCGAGTACACGGCCTGCGCATTGAAGTGCGGGCCGTCGAACTCCCACGTGCCACCGCGTCTGCGGCCGATGAAGAGCCCTTTTCGAGTGCCTACAGTCAGAAGTACATCGGTCATGGCCGATACCTCCAGGACGCCGTTGTCTCGGATAGGGGCCAGTCTGCACCCGCCCACTGACAGTGGCCCGTGGGCGGCTCTCGCGCAGGTCGGCCCGGAGGGAAAGCTCGGGACGGCTCGGTCGACGACAGAACCGACTCAGGTCCTCAGTGCAGACCGGCCGGGGCCCGGGAACTCATCGGTGCCGCCGGGGCGAATCTGCCGGAGCCGTGCAGTCCGCGCAGAGCGGCGGCGCAGGCGAGGCCCAGCGCGAGCAGTGCCAGCCAGGGCAACGCGGACAGCCCCGCGTTCCGCACCGCGAGCAGCGGCAGGAAGGCCGCCCAGGCGGTGACGCGAGTCTGGAACAGGATCGTGCCGAGCCGGCCACCGCGAAGAGCATCGCGGTGGCCGCCGTACCGCCTCCTCAGCTGCCCCCGAGCCGCCGCACCTCCAGCGGCAGTCGACGCGGTACGTGACGTCATTCTGCGGCTCATGGAGTACGGCACTCTTTGGACGCGGAAAGCATCGCTGGACGAACCCGCGCGCGACAGGGTGGCTGATGACCTGCGGCAGTCTCTGGAGCTGCTGGAGCAATCACTGACGCGGTTCGTGACCAACGGCGGGCCGGGATACCTTTGGGCGCGGTTCCCGGCACCTATTTGTGCTTGCCGTTGTAACTCGACAAAACGGTGCCGGGGTTGGAGTCGAGCCCGCATCCCATGCAGAGCCAGCGGGTGCCTCCGGGCTGACGTAGGCCACGCGCGCTCGTGCCCTAGCCGGAATGGGGTCCCGAGTGAGAATTCCGGTCAACAGACGCGGGCGGGATGCTCTGCTCGTACTGGAAGACGTTGTGGGGGTCGTACTTCGCCTTGATCTTGCGCAGCCGGTCGAAGTTGGATCCCCAGTAGGCGGTCTCCCAATCCTGCACTCCGATGTTCGGCACGTTGACGTAGGCGCCGTTCACGTAGGGCCGCAGTGCCTGGCTGAACTCGGCGATCCAGGTCTGGGCAATCGGGGTGATCGGGTCGTTGCAGTCTGATTGTCCACGAGTCCCCCAGCCGGCGCCGGGCTCGGAATAGAAAAGCGCGTTGCGATGCGGGAACGCCGTGCCGCCGCGGGGGCTCCTCTGAACCGCCCCACCGAAGGCCTGGACGAAGAAGTTGCTGTCATCCGAGGGGGCGTCTCGAATGAATGAGTCGACCAGGCTGATCGCTTTCTCCGGGAACGGCTTGGTGGTGAACTGCGAGAAGAACTTCCAGTTCGCTGGCTCGACCGCGGTCGGAATCTGGAATCCCGCATATACGTCGCCCCAGTTACCGGTCTGCGCCGTGACATCGGGGTTGCCGATCGACAGGATCGGGGCGAGCAGCTCCTTCGCTTCTTCCTCCGACCCTTCCGCGAGAACCGCGAACAGCAGGATCACGCCTCTGTGGAACTCAAGCTGGGTTCCGAGGCGGTTGTCGGCGAACGGCGCCGTACGCTGATATGCGTCGAAGAGCTCATGCAGGTCATCGAGGCCGGTCCATGTCGCTTGCACATAAGCGACGCTCTTTAGTGGAGCCACCTTATAGGTGAGTGAGGTGATGATCCCGAAGTTGCCGTTTCCCGCCCCGCGGAGCGCCCAGAGCAGGTCCGAGTGGTTCTTCAAGTCCACCGTGATCGCCTTGGCGCAGTCGTCACCCGACGCGACGACAATCTCAGCCGCCTTCAGGCTGTCGCAGGCCATGCCGAGGTAGCGGGTGAGGAAGCCGAAGCCGCCGCCGAGCGTCGCACCGGACAGGCCTACGCTGCCCTCCGTTCCGGTCGTCACCGCGAGGTCCTGCTTCGCGAGCGTGGTCACCGCTTCCAACTGGTTGAGCCCGGCGCCGAGTGTCGCGATACGAGAGTCAGTGTCGATGTGGACCGACTTCAACTCGCTGACGTCGATCACGATGCCGTTGTCTACGTTCGACCAGCCCTCAAGGTGGTGGCGGCCGCTCCGCACCCGCAGCGCGACGTCGTTCTGCCGCGCCCACGTGAGGGCGTTGACCACGTCCTGGGTCTCCTGGGCATAGACGATGACCAGCGGATAGTGAACGAAGAGCTCGTCCCAGCCGAGGCTTGCATCTGCGTACCCGGGGTCGTTGGGACGGACGATGCGGCCGGTGAGCTCCGCCGGCTCACATTTCGGGCTTCGGGTCCTTTTGACCGCGGCGCTCGCGCCCGGGGCGCCTGCGACCGTAATGCCCGGAATAGCGACCGCGCCGGCGCCTGCGGCCGCCGTCGCCTTCAGCAGGCCGCGACGAGAAAAATCGTGCATGGTCATGGTCCGTTTCCTCTCGACCGGACTACGCCAGTATTTGGCAAAGGCAGATCCTGTCCGCCGGCCGGCGCGTAAAATCCTTTGTGGACAATTCCTGGCGGCCCGCAGAGTAACAAGGGTGACCCTGGGCGGTTTTACCCGACACGCTAATTGAGGACGATATGCTGAAGAAGGATCTATGTGTGGGCGTGAATTAGCCCAGCCGGGTGGATCCGGCGAGGCTCGATATTCGTGCTGTCGGAGTGGTGGTCATCTGTCGTGACTTCGGCGACCGCGGTGCGCGCGCTGGACCTGTCGACATGGGCGGCGTCAAGTGGTGGGTGCACCACCTTCTTCGAGCAGTCTGTGAATACCGGTTACATCGGAGTGGCACGTGGTCGGCGAGGTCCGTGAGGCGGGCGGGTGTGGCTGTCCGGGACGGTCCTTGATGCCGCCAGGATTGAAACCCTCCAGCTTCGCCCAGAAGCCGCGGCCGTCCGGGACCAGCGGCCGGGCGACCCGCAGGACGGCGTATTGCCGACCAGGCCGGAGAGGGTGGCATGGGCGGGGGTCACATCGGTGGTGATCAGAGACTGCATCGTTCCGCTCTCGTCGCAGCGATCAGGGGTCGGCGAATTCGGGGTGCAGGCCGTCGTGAACCCTGTGCCGGGTGCCGGGTGCCGGGTGCCGGGTGCCAAGGGACAGGGTGAGAGGGAGCTCGGGCACTGACGACCGGGACGGGTCGCCGACGACTACAGCCTGAGGATCGCTGCCTGATGTGGATCCGGAGAGGCATGGCCGCCATGCCCGCCACCATCGGAGGAGCCGATTCCACGAGGATTCGCGCCGGCCGCCGCCGAGTCCGGGCCGGGTGAGCACGGCGCTGCGAGGATCGGGCCGTCCTGGGGTTGCCTCGAGAGGCATTCGCCTCCGGGATGCGGCGCATCCTCGCCGTTGTCGTGGTCCGAAGCAGGGCCGGGAGCGGCGTCGGCGGCGGAGCCGGGAGTGTCCTGCTGCGCGACGGCGACCGCGGAGGTCATCGTCGCGGGAGAGATGTGCCCGGAGCCGCCTTCCACCCCGATGCCGTGCGTGTGGAGGACGCCGAGAAGCAGGATGCCGAGCCACCACAGACGCGACGTGCCTGCCCCGAGGCGGCTGCGTCGTACGCCGACGGGCGACCGGGCCGAGATCATAACGCGATGCGAACTCTACGTGCGCTACTCGCTACGCATGCGGACCCGGAGCTTTCTGTGCATCACCCGGGGGGCGCACCCAGGTGACAGGTGCCATGTGAGTGCGCGCGGCAACAGGGTTGCGAGAACCGGCGGGATGCGGCCGCCGGCTCTCGGGTGCACACGTCAGACGGACCGGTGGTACTGCTCGGGGATGCGGATGTCGCCGCCGAGCTCCCGGGCGGCGTGCCTGGCCCAGGACGGGTTGCGCAGCAGCTCGCGGCCGAGCAGGACCGCGTCCGCCTCGCCGTTCGCCAGGATCTTCTCGGCCTGCTCGGCCTCGGTGATCATGCCCACCGCGGCGACCGGGAGACCGGCCTCCCTCTTGACCCGCGCGGCGAACGGCACCTGGTAACCGGGGCCGGTCGGGATGCGGACCCGCGCGGCGTTGCCGCCGGTCGAGACATCGAGCAGATCGACACCGTGCTCTTTCAGCAGCGAGGCGAAGCGCACCGTGTCGTCGGCCGTCCAGCCGGCCTCCTCCAGCCAGTCGGTGGCGGAGATACGGAAGAACAGCGGCAGCTCCTCGGGCCATACGGCGCGCACCGCGTCGACGACCTCGAGCGCGAAGCGGACTCGGTTCTCGAAGGAGCCGCCGTACTCATCGTCGCGGTGATTGCTGTGCGGGGAGAGGAACTCGCCGATCAGATAGCCGTGTGCGCCATGGATCTCGGCGATCTCGAACCCGGCGTCCAGGGCGCGGCGGGCCGCGTCGGCGAACTGCCCGGCGATCTCCCGTATCTGATCAACCGTCAGTTCGTCGGGGACGGGGTGCCCCTCGTCGAACGGGAGCGGACTGGGTCCGAGTGGCTGCCAGCCGTGCTCATCGGCCCCCACCGGCGCGCCACCCTTCCAGGGGCGGTCCGTCGACGCCTTGCGGCCGGCGTGCGCCAACTGGATTCCGGGAACGGTGCCCTGGCTCTTGAGGAAGGAGGTGATCCGGCGGAACGCCTGGACCTGGGCCTCGTTCCAGATGCCGAGGTCGGCGGGGCTGATCCGGCCCTCGGGGCTGACGGCGGTCGCCTCGGTCAGGATCAGTCCCGTGCCGCCGGTGGCGCGGGCGGCGTAGTGGGCAAAGTGCCAGTCGTTCGCCACGCCGGCGTTCGGCCCGAACACCTCGGCCGAGTACTGGCACATCGGCGCCATCCAGGCGCGGTTGGGGATGGTCAGCGATCGCAGGGTGTAGGGCTGGAACAGCGCGCTCACGGCGGACTCCATTCGGGGCGGGACCGGTGTACGACTCGTACGATACCCATCGTAGTACGGAGGGTGTCAAACTACGAGAGGTTTCGTACAAGATGCGGTTCCGTCGCGCGCGGGGGCACTACTCGCGGATCTCCTGGGTGCAGCACTTCGCTCCACCGCCCGCCTTGCGGAACTCCGAGAGGTCCACCGGGGCGGGGACATAGCCGCGCGCTGCGATGCTCTCCATGAGGCCCGTCGCGTCCTGGGCGATCACCACATTGCGTCCGTCGGAGAGGGAGTTGAGCCCAAAGGCGAGTGCGTCCTCCCGCGTGGATGTGATCGCGTGCGGGAAGAGAGCCTTGAGTACCTTCTGACTTCCCTCCGAGAAAGCCGCCGGGTAGTAGGCGATATTCTCGCCGTCAAGCGCGAACAATGCCGTGTCCAGGTGATAGAAATGCGGGTCGACAAGGTGAAGACTCACCGTCGGCGCGCCGAAGAATTCCTGTACCTCGTGATGGGCCGCAGGAAGGGTGCGGAATCCGGTGCCGGCGAGGATGTATCCGCCGACCGGGGTGAAGTCGCCTTCTCCTTCGCAGGTGTAGGACGGAACGCGTGTCTCGAATCCGGCGTTTTCGAACCATTTCCGGTAGTGGGCGGCCTCCGGTTGCCGCTCGGGTGCGTGGAACTGCGCGCCGAACACCTTGCCGTCGAGTACGAGTGCCGAATTGGCTGCGAACACCATGTCGGGGAGGTCGGCGACCGGTTCCACCGTCTCCACGGTGTGGCCCAGTTCGCGGTACAGGGATGTCAGCGCGTTCCACTGCTTTCGGGCCATGCCGAAATCGACCGGCTCCTCCGATGTCATCCATGGGTTGATGGCGTACCGGACGTCGAAGTACTCCGGCGGGCAGACAAGATATCGGCGCTTCGTCGCTGTACGGATGGGCGGCATCCTCGATTTCCTTTCGCCGTGTTGCGGGGACACCGACCACGGTATTGATTTGTGACGGACAGTGACAAGATGAATGAGTTGCGTGCATCCGCAACTATGTTGCGCGTACGAGGCTTTGAGCCACCACTTGTTAAGCGGTGTCGGGTGCGAGGCGTCCCGATCCGGCCTCCGGGCTGCCCGGCAGGAGGTGTGTGAGCACGATGAAGCTGTTGGTGGCCTTCACGAAGGACTCCGAGCGGATCCGCTCCAGGATGTCTTCGAAGTGCGCGACATCCAGTGCTCTGATGTGCAAGATCGCGTCGGCGCGCCCGGTGACGGTCACAGCCGACTGGATCTCGGGATGGTTGCGAACGACCTCCGCCAGCCTCCTCGGCGGGGCGGCGTCGTCACAGAACACCTCCACATACGCCTCGGTGTGCCAGCCCAGCGCTGAGGGCTTCACCACCGTGGTGAAGCCCGTGATCACCTCTTGCTCCCGCAGCCGGTCCACCCGGCGCTTCACGGCGGGCGCCGACAGGCCGATCGACACGCCGATCTCCCTCAGGCTCGCCCGCGCATCCGCCATCAGCGCCGCGATGATCTTGCGGTCGAGTTCGTCCAGCTCAGCTCCGCGCCGGGACATGGAGTCATCTCCTCCTTCGGGGTGCACCGCGCGTCGCGCCACGGCAGAGCGCACAGTAGCCCGTGGGTGCACTCAGGGCGCGGGAGTGGCTCGACGCGGCGTCGGGCGGCGTCCTGCGCCCGACTCGTACGAGATTCTTCGTATTACGATGTGTATCAAACTACGAGAGGTCTCGTACAATGGAGTTCCTTCGATGAAGTGGAGCCGCCGTGACCACCGCGACAAGCCCCCGCGTGCTCGCCCACCCCACGGGCGACGAGATCCGCCTGGAGAACGTGCTCCACGCGCTCTCCGACCCGATGCGGATGCGCGTGGTACGTGACCTTGCGACGGCAGAGGTGAGCCTGTCGTGTTCGCACTTCGATCTGCCCGTCACCAAGTCCACGACCACCCACCACTTCCGCGTGCTGCGCGAGAACGGCGTGATCCAGCAGACCTACCAGGGCACCTCAAAGATGAACGAGCTGCGCCGCGACGATCTGGACGCGCTCTTCCCCGGACTGCTCGACTGCATCCTCGGTGCGGCGGCACACCAGGCGGACCGTCTCGGCGACGGCGACAAGCAGGCCGTGTCCGGAGCGGGTTGACATCGAGCGCACTCCAAGTGATGAACTCCCCGCCACGGCAACGGCAACGGCCCTGGCCGCGGATCTCTGGGGGTAGGCATGACTGACACTTCCGACTCTCCTGTCACTCTGATCACGGGGGGTGGCAGCGGTATCGGAGCGGCAACAGCCCGGCAGCTGCTGGACCAAGGGCACCGGGTGACCGTCACCGGACGCGGCCAGGACCGGCTCCGCCGGTTCGCCGAGGAACTGGGCAAGCCGGCCGGCCTGTTGACGATCGTCGGAGACGCGGCCGACTACGACTCGGTCCGGTCGGCCGTCGAAGCCACCGTCAAGGAGTTCGGGCGGCTGGACACCGTCGTCGCCAACGCCGGTTTCGCCACTCATGACACCCTCGCCGACGGCGACCCCGCCGGATGGCGCGAGATGGTGCTGACCAATGTGCTCGGCCCCGCTCTGCTCATCAGGGCCGCTCTGCCCGCCCTGAAGGAGACGCGCGGGCGGATCGTTCTCGTCGGCAGCGTGGCGGGCTTCGTCAACACCCCGGGCAATATCTACGGAGCGACCAAGTGGGCGGTGACCGGCCTCGCCGAGAACACCCGCCGCATGGTCACCGAGCACGGCATCGGCGTGACCCTGATCGCTCCGGGACGGGTGGAGACTCCATTCTGGGACGGCATGGGCAGCCTTCCTCCCGGGATTCTGCTGACCGCCGACCAGCTCGCCGAGTCCCTCGTGTGGGCCATCGGGCAGCCGAGCGGAGTCGACGTCAATACCGTCGTCGTCAGGCCGATCGGGCAGCCCGTGTGACCGGGCGGGCCCCGCACACAGCCTTCTGCAGCAGGCTTCAGACGTGCGTGGCGCCACCCGCCGCACTCAACAGACCTGGCCAGTCGGCGATTTTCACGGACCGCCGGCCGAGCGTCAGTCCCAGTGCCGACTCCGCCGCCTCGATCGCCATCCAGCCCGGCCACGGGACCGGCTGGTGCCCCGACTCCCGCAGTACGGCCAGCGGGTCGGCGGCGACGGGGCGCAGCGTGAGCATCGCCGCGTCGTCGAGCAGTGACGCCACCGTCTCCTTGGCGCACGGCCGGTTGGTGCCGATCACTCCGGTCGGACCGCGTTTGATCCACCCAGCCACATACTCCCCGGGCGACGGCACACCGCCCCGCAGCACCCGTCCGCCGGTGTGCGGCACCGTGCCGTGCTCGGCGTCGAACGGCAGACCCGCCGGCGGCACTCCGCGGTAGCCGACCGCCCGCAGCACCAGTTGCGCCTCGATCTCCTCGTACCTGCCGGTGCCCCGAACGCCTCCGTCGCCGTCCGGAACGGTGCGCTCGAACCGTACGCCCGCCACCCGCCCGCCGTGCTCCAGCAGCTCCACCGGACGCAGGAAGAACCGCAGATGGATCCGGCGGTCCTGCCCTCGCGGCGGCTGCCCGGCCCAGCCGCGTACGACGTCGAGATTGCGGCGGTTGACCGCCGGCAGGGTGGTGGGTGCGCTGCCCGATGGATCGGCGTACGCCGGGTCGAGCGCGAGGTCCTCGGGCTCGACCATCACTTCCGCCGCGGGCAGTGAGCCGAGCTCGCGCAGCTCCTTGGTGGTGAACTTCGCCTGCGAGGGGCCGCGCCTGCCCACCATGTGCACCTCGCGCACCTGGCTGACCGCGAGCGCGCCGAGCGCCGCCTGGGGCACATCGGTGGCGCGGAGCTCCTCCGCGCCCCGGGCGAGGATACGGGCCACGTCGACGGCCACATTGCCGACGCCGATCACCACGGCCGAACGGGCGCCGAGCACAAAGCCGTTGCCCGACGCATCGGGATGTGCGCTGTACCACGAGACGAATTCGGTGGCCGAGTGGCTGCCGGGCAGATCCTCGCCCGGCACGCCGAGCCGGCGGTCCTTGGCGGCGCCGACGCAGTACACAACCGCGTGGTAGAGCTCCAGCAGCCGCCCGGGGTCCAGCCCGTGCGTGCCCACCTCCACATTGCCGATGAAGTCGATCCGCTCGTGTTCGAGCACAGTGCGCAGATTGTTCTGGAGGGACTTGATCTTCTCGTGGTCGGGCGCGACCCCGTAGCGCACGAGTCCGTACGGGCAGGGGAGCCGGTCCAGGACGTGCACACGCACATCCGGCACCCGACTCTGCTGGACTAGGGACTGCGCGGCGTAGACCCCACTGGGTCCCGATCCGACGACGGCGACGCGAAGCACAGCTGCGCTCCTTCCCGCAGGGGGGATTCCAGCATCGCACCGGTGGGCGGAGATGGGGGAGATGCGCTAACGGGGTGTGTTGTGGCGTCGTGGCGCGCGTGCCGCCACAAAGAGTGATGTTTTGCCTGGTTGCGTGCTAATTGTGCAAGAAACTACGTTTCTTAACGTTAGTGATCGGTACGAACCGATTGAGGCGTTGCCGTACCCGCCGGTGTGGGAGCTGCAGGGGCGCGGCACGGTCACCTGTGGCACGGGCTCGCTCCAGGGGGCGTGCGAGGTCGCCCCGCCCTGGTTCAATGTCCGGCTGACCTTTGCCGACGGTGCCCGGCTCGATGTTCTCGCCGTCGTCACCGACGGGCGGATCGCCATCGAAGAATTGCGGGCCGACCCGCCCCTGCCGCTGGAGGGCTTCGCGGTGCTCGCCGACCGGCTCAGGGATCCACTCGAGGACGCCTGCCGGGTGGCCATGGAGCAACCCGGGGCAGAGGAGGCGGCTCCGGTCGCGCCCGGCGACACCGGGCGGGCGGACGCGCCAACGCCCGACCGCCGTCGGGCCCGCCCCGCAGTGCCGCGCGGCAGCGCCCTTCGACGGATCGCGGCCGACGTCTACCGGGCCGCGCAGCAGGACGGGCGCGACCCCGTGCTCGCGGTGATGGGCGCCACCGGGCGAAGTCGCCGTAGGTCGCTCCGGCTCATCGCGGGCGCCCGGGACGAGGGGTATCTCGCGCCGCGCCACAACCGCCGCAGGGCCGACCCGGCGACCATGCCGGAACCGGTGCGTGTGTCCGACCCGGACGACGGGCCCGACGGGGTGGACGGGCCCGACGGGGTGGACGGGCCCGACGGGGTGGACGGGCCCGGCGGGGTCGAGGTGCCCCTCACATCGAACGCATCCGGTTGATCTCGCTCGTCTGCTGCGCGATCACATCGTTCGCCATCTCCTCGACGAGGACGTTGTTCCCGTCCGAGAGGACATCGGTGGCCATCGTGATCGCACCCTGATGGTGGGTGATCATCAGCGTCAGGAAGAGTTCGTCGAACGCCTTGCCCTTCGCCGCGCGCAGCTGGGCCAGTTGGGCCGGGGTGGCCATTCCGGGCATTGCGCCCGGACCGTGGTCATGACCGCTCTTCACCTTCGCCCCGCCGTTGCTTTTGAGCCACCCCTGCATCGCAGCCAGTTCCGGCTTCTGTGCGGCGGCTATGCGCTCCGCCAGCCGCTTGACCTGCGTCGATCCAGCGCGATCCGGTGCCAGTGCGGTCATCTGCAGCGCCTGGCCGTGGTGCGTGATCATCATCTGTGCGTAGGAGACGTCCGCCGCATTGGGAGTGTCGTCCGGAGCGGCCTTCGCGGCCTCCTCCGCCGAGAGTGTCTTGGCCGGCTCGCCCGGCTTCCCGGGTGCCACCACGGACGGCCCCGCTGCCCCCTTGGCCTTGGCGGGAGCGTCGGAATCCGACTCGCAGGCGCCCAGGGCGAGTACGGCGGCAGTGACCGCTGCCGCGACGACGGACCTGCGGGCACGCGCGGTCCTACGGCGGTTCAACACGGTGACCTCCTGAGGCACTTGGGGTTTCTGGAGACCGTCCTAGCACGCTTCCGCGCACCGTTGATCAAGAACTTTCATTACGTCTCTGTTGCCATCTATTGAGATGTACATGGAAAGGAAGATACTGCCGAGGGTCCGTGAACCGTTCAACTGCGAACGGATACAAGGGAGGACGCAGTGACCCTGTTGCACACCACCCGAGTGCGGCGCAGACGTCTGGGCGTGGCGGCAGCCGCGGCCGGGCTCCTTGCCACGCTGCTGGCGGCCGGACCCGCGGTCGCCACACCAGACCCCGGGGACGCGCCCGCCCAGGAGAAGGTCTCCTCGGAGCAGGCCGCCGAAGCCAGATCGGCCATCGCAAGCGGCGAGATACCCCCTGTCGACGCAGTCGTCCACAGCGACAATGTCGAGCACCTCACCAACATCCCCAAGGACGCCCTCAAGGGCACCAATTCAGACCTGGCCTTCCAGGGCAAGTACGCCTTCGCGGGCAACTACGACGGCTTCCGGATCTTCGACATCAGCAACCCGAGGGCCCCGAAGACCGTTTCGCAGGTCCTGTGTCCCGGATCGCAGAACGACGTCTCGGTCTCCGGTGACCTGCTCTTCCTCTCCACCGACTCCTCGCGCAACGACAACTCCTGCAACAGCGTTTCGCAGCCCGCGACGGAGAAGTCGTCCTGGGAGGGCATGAAGATCTTCGACATCAGCGACAAGGCCAACCCCAAGTACGTCGCCGCAGTCGAGACCGCGTGCGGATCGCACACGCACACCATCGTGCCGGAGCGTCGCAACGTCTACATCTACGTCTCCTCGTACTCGCCGAGCGTGACCTTCCCGGACTGCCAGCCGCCGCACGACGGAATCTCCGTCATCAAGGTGCCGCGCAAGGCCCCCGAGAAGTCGGCGATCGTGAACTTCCCGGTGCTCTTCCCGGGCGAGGGCCCCGACGGCGGCGGCAACCCGGGCTCGCCCACCAACCCGGGCGTCTCCAAGACCACCGGCTGCCACGACATCACGGTGCTGCCGTCCAAGGACCTGGCCGCCGGCGCCTGCATGGGTGACGGCATCCTGTTCGACATCGAGGACCCGGAGCACCCGAAGGTCATCGACCGCGTCCAGGACAACGTGAACTTCGCGTTCTGGCACTCGGCGACCTTCAACCAGCGGGCCAACAAGGTCGTCTTCACCGACGAGCTCGGTGGCGGCGGCGCGGCCACCTGCAACGCCCAGATTGGGCCGAACCGCGGCGCCGACGGCATCTACGACATCGTTGGCAGGGGCGACCATCGCAAGCTGGTCTTCCGCAGCTACTACAAGATCGGCCGCTACCAGGCGGACACCGAGAACTGCGTGGCCCACAACGGCTCACTCATCCCGGTCAAGGGCCGCGACATCATGGTCCAGGCCTGGTACCAGGGCGGGGTCTCGGTCTGGGACTTCACCAACTCCTCGAAGCCCAAGGAGATCGCCTACTTCGAGCGCGGCCCGCTCAGCGCGGACACGATATCGACCGGCGGTGCCTGGTCGGCGTACTACTACAACGGCTACATCTACGCCAATGACATCGCCAAGGGCTTCGATGTGCTGAAGCTCGACGACCGTCGGACGGACCCGGCGAAGCGGGTGCGGATGCACGAGCTCAATGTTCAGACCCAGCCCGACTACTTCGACGACTTCGACCACTGATCCCGGGTCTCCTGATGCGTTCCGCCGGGCGGCCTGCCGCCCGGCGGAACGCCGAGTTCCCAGTCCAGCCCGTACCGCTGGAACAGCTCCGCGCGCAGCCGTGCCCGCGGCATCGGTGCGCCGGGCAGCAGCACCGCGAAGACCGCGCCCATCAGCAGGGCACGCAGCAGCGGGTAGTCGGCGTCGACATCGGGTGATCCGTACCGCTCCATCGTGTCCCGCAGCAGGAACGCGAGGCGTTGCTGCTCCGGGCCCTGCACAAAACCATCGGCCTGCAGTACCCCCGACATATGGGTCCGCATCAGAAGGGGATGGTCGACCGCCAGCCCCAGAATCGCGTCGATCGCCCGTGCCAGCCGCTCCCGCCCGTCATCGGTGCGCGGCTCGCGCTCGAGCGCCGCCTCGAGTGTCAGGTGCATCAAGCGGTGCACCGCCGCCTGCAGGAGCTGGCGCTTTCCGGGGAAGTAGTAGGAGACCAGTCCGCGCGCCGAGCCCGCCCGGTCGGCGATGTCGGCCAGCGTGGTGGCCTCGTATCCGCGCTCTCCGACGAGCTCCACCGTCGCCTGCAGAAGCCGTTCCCGGGAACGCCGACGAAGCTCTTCATTGACCGATGCGCTCCGCGGGGACATGCTTGACTCCTGCGTTGACTGGCTCCGAGCCAATATACTCAGGGCGTCCCACTGCGAGGCCTTGAGGGCCTGGTCAGCAGGGTGCTGCCCGAACCGGGCGACGCGGGGGATCGTCCGGTTCGGGTGATTTTGTCATGTCTTCAGTGTGCCTCCGTCGCTGTGGAGCTCAGTCGAGGGCTCAGCCGATGAGCCCGATCACCGGCCGCAGTCCCGTCGGCCGTTCCGCCACCGGAAGGTGGTCCACGAAGTGGACCGCGCAGCCCAGATCCGCGGCCCCGCCGTCCGCGGCCGGGTGGTCGCCCACCATCAATACATCGCGCGGGTCCTGGTCCAGCGCCTCGCAGGCGGTGCGGAACAGGCGCACATCGGGCTTCTGCACCCCGTGCTCGTACGACAGGACGTAGGCGTCCACCCAGGCGTCCAGGCCGTGGGCGCGGAAGACCGGCCGCAGGTCCCAGCCGATGTTGCTGACCACCGCGACGCCCATGCCCCGCTCCCGCAGCGCGCGCAGCACCTCGGCGGCGTCCGGATACGGGCGCCAGGCCGCGGGCTTCATATGGCGGTCGTAGAGCGCGTCGTACAGGCCCGCGTCCGGTAGCTCCACCTGCCGGGCAAGACCGGTGTACGCGGCCCGGTGCCGCTCCATGCTTTCGTCGCGGGTCGCCCACAACTCGGTGAGATGCGGCGGCAGCCGTTGTGGGAAGGACCCGCCGGGGAGTGCTCCGGCCGCCTCCAACTCATCCGCGTACCGGGAGAGTTCGACCTCGGGGACCGCACTGCCCCGCGCCTGGAGGACCGCGCTCAGCCAGTCCCGCGCGGACTCGATACGGAAGAGCGTTCCGGAGAAGTCGAAGAGCACACCTTTGATCGCCATGACCGCGATCCTTTCCGCCTCAGCGCTTCCGGGACAAGACCACACGCTCGTACGCGGCGGCCGACAGGGCCACCAGAGAGGCCCCCAACAGCCAGCCGCCCAGCACGTCCGAGGGCCAGTGCACGCCGAGATAGAGCCGGGTCAGGCCCACTCCGGCGACCGATACGACCGCGGCCGCGACGCTCCAGTGCCACAGCCGTCCGCCCACGCCGCGCCGCCTGAGCAACCACAGCAGCAGACCGCAGGTGACCATGGCCGTCATCGCATGACCGGAGGGGAAGGCCGCGTAGTGGGCCGAGTCGACCGGATCCGGCCACCGTGGCCGCTCCCGTCCGACGGCGGACTTCAGACCCTGCTGCACGAACGTGCCCACCGCGCTCGTTACCGCGACCCACAGTGCCGGCAGCCGCTCTCCCCGCCACCACAGCCACGCGGCGGCCGCGGCGATCAGGGCGCGCATCGCCCACGGGTCCCACACCCAGTCGGTGAGCACCCGGTTCACCCTGGTGAGCCCCGGCTCGGTCACCGCCCAGTGGTGCAGCCCGTCGGCGACGGTGCGGTCGAAGGAGACGAGAGGCGCCCAGGAGACCGCGACCAGAACCACCAGCACCACGGACACGACGGCGAGCACTGCACCCGTACGGGCCGGTACGGCGACCGGGTCGTGTGCCGGGGGAGTCGAGGGCGCCGGGCGACGGGAGTGCATGGGGTGATCCTCGCGGCTGACCGGCCCGTCGGGCTAACCCAGCGCGCGCAGGGCCGGCACGAATGCCACCAGCAGCGGAACCAGCGGCACCAGTGCGGCGGCCGCGGTCAGCCGCAGTTTGCGGCCGGCGGTGAGCCGCGGCGCCGGCGTCAGCAGCCGGTTGACGCGGTGCGGCAGCTGGGCGTCAGGCGTGGGGCAGGGCCCGAAAACCCCTCGATCCTCATTGAGTTCGACCAGAGCCAGCGCGATGGTGAGCCGGCCGAAGCGCTTCGACGCGACATCGTCGGCAGCCAGTTCGACCAGCCGGTGCATCTCGTCGCGGAACGCCGCGAACACCGGGATCTGCGGAAAGCCGTTGGCCAGCGCGGCCGAACAGTGCAGCAGCCAGTCGTGCCGCGCCTGCGCGTGCCCCTGCTCGTGCGCCAGTACGGCGTCGAGCTTACGGCCCTTCAGCCGGCGCAACGCGGCTGTGGTGATGACCAGTTGGGGCGCGGTGCCGGGCAGCCACCAGGCGTCGGGCCGTTCGCCCTCCAGTACGACCAGCGGTTCGCTGCCCGGCTCCTCGCCCGGCAGCATCGGGGAGCGCACAAGAAGTCCCATGCGCCGCCGCTTGCGCCGCACCTGGGTCCGGTGGATCTCCCGGGTGAGCATCGCGCCCGTCCAGAGGCCACCGCAGGCGAGGGCCACGGCGAGCAGGGCGGACCACGGTTCGTTCGCGCCGAGGGCGTACGCCTCGACCACGCCGTGCGGTGCGGCCGCGAAGACTTGACCCCGTACGAACTGCCAGGCCGCGGCCGCGCTGAAAGTCATGGAGAGCGCGAAGCACAGCAGCACGGCTGCCACTACGCACTGCCACACCCACAGGGCCACCACGGGCTCGCGCTCCGGCCAGTCGGTACGCGACACAAGTCGCGGGGCCACGACGGCGGCCAGTGCGCCGAGCAGCAGCAGCACGAGGGAGACCAACATGGGCGACAGCCTATGAGCGTGCGGCTACTTGCGGGTATGGCCGCGCAAGCCAAGTGATGTACGACACGGTTTCGGCGCGCCCGCGGTTCGGCGGACCGCGCCGCCGGCTCAGAGGGCGAGCAGCATCGCCAGCATGGCGAGACCCATGGTGAGCCGGCAGGCGAGCGCCAGCTCGGGGCGGGCACCCCAGGTGATGGTCGCCGTCGCCGCGCCGCCCGCAGGGGACGGCACGGGCATCAGCCGGACGCCCGAGCGCAGTACATACACGGTGTAGTACATGAGCAGCGCGCCGGTCAGCAACGGCATACCGACGGAGGAATGACCGGTGTGCCCGCCGCCCGGCGCCATCACCACCGCCATGTAGACCATCGCGAGCGAGCCGACGAGATGGTGCAGATGGTGCGTTCCGCGCCGGGCCGGCCACAGGGCGTGCAGCGCGGCCGCGCCGAAGACCGCGGCGTACACCGTCCAGGCCCACTCCGGCACCGTGAGCACGGCGGCGGACACGCCCATCGCGGCCATCCCGAAGCCCATCAGGGCCTCGCCGCCGGCCGCCTTGCGTGCCTCGCCGGAGCAACTGCGCATCCGCGCAAGGCAGTACGCGCCGGTCGCCCCGCACAGCGCGACGAGCAACCAGTCGGACATCGCAGGTCCGTGCACCGCGCACCTCCCCCTTCGACGGTGTCGAGTGGTCGATGCCCGGCCCTGCGTGACCTACGCGAGCGCACGGGGGTACGCGGGGAGCACACCCGGAAAGCGCGCCCGCCCCTCCGGCGCCCCTACACACCTCTGCTGTCGGACGCGGTGCTCACGGGCGGTACCGCGCTCACGGGCGGTACCGCAGCGGATGGTCGGCCGGCACCTCGACCAGCGCGATGCGGTGGCCGTCCGGGTCGGCGATCCACATCTCGATCAGCCCCCACGGCTCGCGCCGCGGCGGCCGCAGCACCTCGACACCGCGCCCCGACAGCTCTTCGTACGCCGCCGTGACGTCCGCGACCTGGAGCCACAGCTGTACGGAGCGCGAAGTCGCCGCCGCCGCACGCCCCGAGACCTCCAGATAGCCGCCGCCCAGGAAGTACACCGTGCCCCGCTCGGGGCCGGTGCCGAACTCCCGGTAGACCGGCAGGGCCAGCGTCTCGCCGTAGAAGCGGCGCGACCGCTCGGGATCGGCCGGGCGAAGCAGGATCCGGCTGCTCAGTACATGCACCATGCCCCGGACCCTAGGCCGAACGGCCGGGTTAGTCTCGTCGGACACCTGCACGCAGCGGAGAACGGACAGCCACCCCATGGACCCCGCACCACCCCGGTACTCCGGCGACCTCACCTACCGTGACGCGGTCGAGGCCGATGTGCCGGTACTCGTTCCACTGATCCAGTCCGCCTACCGCGGCGACTCGAGCCGGAGCGGCTGGACCACCGAGGCGGACATCCTGGACGGGCCGCGGACCGACCCGGAATCCGTGCGCGAGATAGTCACCGCTCCTGGCGGCACCCTCCTCGCTGTGGAGCGCGACGGCGAGCTGATCGCCTGCTGCCAGCTCGAACACCGCGGTGAGGCCGCGTACTTCGGCATGTTCGCGGTCCGTCCCGGGCTGCAGGGTGCGGGCCTCGGCCGCCAGATCATCGCCGAGGCGGAGCGCATCGCCCGCGAGCGCTGGAGTGTGCGCGAGATGCAGATGACCGTGATCTCGGTCCGGCACGAGCTGATCGCCTGGTACGTGCGCCGGGGCTACCGCCGTACGGGAAAGCTGAGCCCTTTCCCGTACGGCGACGAGCGCGTCGGCGTCCCGCAGCGCGACGATCTCGCGTTCGAGCTGCTGGTGAAGGACCTGTCCTAGGGCCAATACCGGTTACTTAGGGCTTTGGTATGCGTCTGACCCGTTTGGGTTTGGTGGCGTCGATGATGGTGATGGTCGGAACGTGTGGGCGATCCG